>JAVVFE010000029.1:0-15334 GCA_032251175.1 Thermohalobaculum sp. | reverse complement strand
GCCTGGGCTTTGTCGCGACCGCGGTGCTGGCGCTGGGGCTGCTGGTCGTGCCGCTGCACCGGGCGGGGACGCGGCTGGCCGAGGCCGAGGAGGCCGCGCAATCCGCCCGGCAGGCCGCCGTGCATGCCGAGGCGCTGTCGCGCCGGATCGAGGCGCTGGCCGCGCGCGAGACCGCGCTGGTCGACCGGCGCCGGACCGAGCCGCGCGCGCTCGACCATCTGGCCGAGGTGACGCGCCTGCTGCCCGACGGCAGCTATCTGATCCAGATGACGCTGGCCGGCGGCAAGCTATCGATGACCGGCTATGCCGCGCGCGCCACGCCGCTGCTGGGCATCGTCGAGCGCAGCGACCGGTTCGCCGCGGCCCGCTTCACCGAGCCCGTCCTGCCCGACGCCCGGATGGGGGCCGAGCGGTTCGCCATCGCGGCCGACCTGGCCGGGCCGCGCCCGAACGCAGAGACCCGGCCATGACCGCGGCCCCGCTGGCATCGCGGCGGCGCGCGCTGGGCCTCGCGGCGCTCGCCCTGCCGCTGGCGCTTGCCCTCGCGATTCATGTCGGGCTGGTGGTGCCGGTCATCGACGCGACCCGGGCTGCGCGTGCGGCGGCCGACGAACAGCAGGACCTCGCCCGCCGCTATGCCGCGGTCGCCGCGCGGGCGCCGCAGCTTCAGGCCCGGCTCGACGCGCTTGCGGCGCGGCAGGCGGCCAGCCCGGCGTTCCTGACGGGCGGCACCGGCGATGTCGCGCTGGCGGCCTTGCAGGACCGCGTCACGGCGGCGGTGCGCGCGGCGGGGGGGGCGATGCGCTCGGCGTCGGGCAGCGTGGATGCGGCCGGCGACGGGCTGGAGCGGATCACCGCCTCGGTGCTGTTCGCCGCCGACATCGCCGGGCTCGCGCAGATCCTGCACGACCTCGAGACCGGCGCGCCGCTGCTGTTCGTCGAGCGGATCGCGATCGCCGGGCAGGTCCGGCCCGAGGGCGACGCGCTGGTCGCGCGCCGCGCGCTCGAGGTCTCGGTCGGCATCAGCGGCCTTCGCCTCACGGTGCCGGAGGGCGGATCATGAAGCGCAGCGCCCCCGCGGCCCTGCCGCTGCTGGCCGGGCTCGGCGCGCTCGCCGGCCTCCTCGGCTGGCATCTGGCGCCATTTCTGGGCGATCCGGGATGGGTGACGCCGGGCCGGGCGGCGGAAAGCCCGGCGCCGGTTGCGGCGGCGGGCGACGTCCCCGCACCCGCATTGCCGGACACGCCCGCGGCCGGGCACTACGCGGTGATCGCCGCGCGCAACCTGTTCGCGCCCGGGCGTGCGCCGATCCCCGAAGCCGCGGGCGCGGCCCCGGCGGCGCCCGATCGGCCGGCGCCCCCGGCGCTGGGGCTTGCCGGCATCCTGCTGACGGCCGATGGCGGCGTCGCGATTCTGCGCCCGGAGGGCGGCGGCGGCGAGACCCTGCACCTCGCCCCGGGCGAGATCCATCAGGGCTGGCGGCTCGAGCGCCTCACTGCCCGCTCGGCCACCTTCGCGCGCGACGGCGCGGAGCACACGCTGACGCTGGACTTCGCGTCGCCCGCGCTGCGCTGACTGGCAGGCGGGCGGCAGCGACGGCACGCCCCCGCGCATCGCCCCCCTGAACCGGCCCCGGCGCCCGCGCGGACCCGGGCGCCCGGCACCGCGCGGACCCGGGGAACGCCACCGGGGGAATGCGCGCCCTGCCGCACCGCAAAAGCCTTGGGGGCGCCGGACGGTGCACCATCCGACGCCCCCTGCCCCCCATGGGCTCGCGGATGCCCCTCAGGGCACCAACCAGTCGCTGACCACCCGATAGCCCCGCTTCTCGGCGGGGGCGAGCGCGGCGATGTAGGCCCCCTTCGAGGCAAACCGCTGCCCCGGGCCCAAGGCCAGCGAGGGGTGGGTGCCGGGGTGCAGCTCGTTCTCGGCCTCGTGCTCGATCAGCTCGATCAGGTAGTCGCGGTAGAAGTCCTCGAGCGCGTGCATCAGCCCGACCTCGAGCAGGGTCAGCGCGTAGTAGGTCTGCCGTTGCAGGCGGTCATGGGTGACCGCGAGCCGGCGGGTGTGCATCCATGCCCGCACCCGGAACTTGCGCGGGTGATAGGCATCGGGCCGCTCGTAGGGCCAGACGAAGCGCAGGCGGGCGTCGAGCGCCTCGGGCAGATGGCCGATCGCCTCGGGCAGCACGGCCGAGGGCAGGTAGATCGGCGGGCCTTCGGCCGGCAGCCCGGCCAGCGCGGCCACCGCCGCCGCCGGATCGTCGGGCCAGAGCACGATGACATCGGGCACCTCGGCGCCCAAGGCTCCGCCCGACCCGAGCGCCCCCAGAACCTCGCCCAGCGCCGCATCCGCAACCTCGCGGGTGACCACCGCGGTCTGCGGCAGGCGGAGCGCGGACAGCGCGGCCAGCGCCGCGGCGGGGGTCTCGCCCGCGGGCCCGGGCGCGCGCAGTTGCAGGATGCGCGTGGGCGGCGCGGTATCGGCGAGATGCATCAGGGCCGCCTCGCCCTCGAGTTCGAGCCCGCGGTTGAAATAGAGCGAATAGCCGTAGCGGGCATCCGCGGTGCGCGGCAGCTCGGTGTTGGGGAACAGGCAAGGTAGCCGCTGCGCATCGCAGAAATCGCCGATCGGCGCCCAGGGGCCTTCCACCAAGCCGCTGACCACCGCAAAGACCGGCTGGCTGGCGTAGAGGCGGTCGAGCTGCGCGGGCCAGCTTGCCGGCGGGCCTTCCAGCTCCCAGACATGCAGGCGCCAGTAGCGGTAGGCGCCCAGGAAGTTCGACCGGAAGTTGGGCGAGAACGCGGGCCGCGAGGTGTCGCCCTTGGTGTCCTTGTTCATCCAGTCGAAATAGACCTGGATGGTGTCGATCACTGCCTTGCGCGCGGTCGGGTCGGCATTGGCCGTGACGATGGTTGCAAAATGGATGTCCTGCGCCTCGACCCCTTCGTCGATCTTGTCGCCGAGGCCGCGCAGGAAGGCGAGCAGGTTGCTCACGTCGCGGTCGGGCAGGTCGTAGCGCGGCATGATCGGATGGATCGGGGCGCCGGAGGAATCGGCGCCTTCGCGCAGCACACGCGCCAGCGTCGTCCCGTCATAGCCAGGGCGCAGGCGGGGCTGGCGGACGCGGGCCCAGAAGGTTTCCGGCTGGGCCTCCTGATACAGCTCCTTGAACAGCCGGTTGCGGTCCAGATGGCGGGGCTGGAACAGGATGGGCGCGGTGATCGCGGGCACATAGTTGCCGCCCTCGGTCGAGCCCTGGCCGCTGGGCCGGTGGCAGTTGAGGCACGAGAACTGCGCTCCCGAAACCGCGATGTCACCCTGCGTGACGCCACGGATCGGCTGGCCGTCGGCGCCGATCCCCGCCCAATACAGCCGGCGCCCGGCCGCGGCGTCGCCGCCGTCGAAGGGATCGGCCAGCGCCGGCCCGAAGGACGCCGCGACCATCACGATGGCCGCAAGGCCGCGTGCGATGAACCCCATCATCGCGCCGTCAGTTCAGCTTGGCCGGCTGCGACGCCAGCACCGAGCGGTATTCCTCGACCAGCTCGGCACCCGACAGCAGGCCCTCGAACCGGACCCAGGGCTGCCCCGGCGCGGCCCGCAGATAGGTGTAGGGCAGGTGATACATCTTGTTGTCGGCCTGGTAGATCGCATCGAAGGCGGCGATCACCTTGCGGATCTCGGCGGTGTCGCCGGTCAGGAAGATCCATTGCGGCTGCGCATCGTGCAGGCCGGCGTAGTCGCGCAGGCGGCTGGGCGTGTCGTATTCGGGGTCGATGGTGATCGACACCATCCGGTAGTCGGCCCCCAGCGCCGCAAGATCGGGCTGCACCTCGCCGAAGGTGGCGCTCATCACCGGGCAGATGGTCGAGCAACTGGTGAAGATGAAATTGAGCAGCAAGGGCCCGTCATGGTCCAACGCCGCCGCCAGCGTCACGGGGCGCGCGGCCTGGTCGCGCAGCGATGCCGAAGGCACGGAATAGACCACCTCGCGGCGCACATAGCTGCCCGAGCCCTGCGCCGGCAGCACCGCATGCCCGGTGTGGTCGATCACGATGTCGGCCGGTCCGGTATGGCCGGCCGCGCCGTCCTGCGCGCCCGCCGATGTGCCGTGGCCCTGATGCGCGCCGTGATCCGGTTGCGTCGCGGGCACGGCGCCATGGCCCTGATGCACCGAAGCATCCCCGGCGGTGTCCGTCACGGTCACGGAATGCGCCTGCGCCCGAGGCACGGCCAGCGGCGCGGCGATCAGCGCGGCCGCAAGAGCGGCGGCAGCGCGAAGCGGGAAAGGGTTTGATCGAAACATCACCATCACCTGTATCCGGGTCGAAGCCGTCCGAGCCATGGCCGTTGCGGCGGCGGCGCTGCGGCGGTGAAGCGAGGGAGCCGGCGGTGTGCGCCGGCTCCCATGTCGGCTGGACCGATTCAGTGCACCGACCAGACCGCCACGTCGTGGTGCAGCGCGTCGAACTGATACATCCTGAGGCGCCGCGACGGCTCGTAGGTGAGGTTGACGATCAGATTGTGCGCGCCGATGCCTTCAGCGGTTTTCGCCTGCGCCACCTGCTTCATCAGACCGCCCCAGCTCTCGAACTGGTAGTCGCCGCGAGGGTTGGCCTGGTCGGGATGGTCATCGCTGAACAGCCCGTGGCCCAGCGCGGCGGCGGCCAGTTCTGTCCTGGCGGGCGGCGTGGCCGGCGGAACCGGGATCGGACCGCCTCCGGCGATGTGGATCCAGAAGTAGTTCCGCCCGAAGGTGAACAACGGACCCGCGCCGCCGAGCGGCAGGGTGTTGTGGAAGGTGTTCTCCCAGCCCCGCAGACCGCCGAAATCCACCAGCACGTAGGCGTGCATGTAGTAGTCGCCGTTCAGCAACTGGATTTTCACCTGATCGCCGCGCTTGGTCCAGGCCTTCTCGAGCGTGACCTGGGCGTCGCCGTCATGCCCGCGCACCTGGCCATAGATCGTGTTGTTCAGGAACAGCACGGTCATGTCGGCATCTGGGTCCATCTCGAAGCCGGTCGGCAACTGGTTGCGGTTGCCCCAGTCGTAGAACGCCTGGCGGATATCGGGCATCAGCGAGCTGAGCTTGCCGCGCACGGCCTTGTCGCTCTGGCCTGCCTCGCGCAGCGCGCGGAACATGGTCCACATCCGCTTGGCCGGGGCCATCTCGCCGATCATGCCGATCGCCTTGAGCTTGGCTTCCTCGCTCTCGCGCGGGTTGGCGCCGAAGACGCCGATCTCGGCCGAGTTGCGCGGCATCCCGTTCGCCAGCGGCACGTCGACATTCTCGACCACCTGCACGCGGGGTGGATGGATGCGCCAGCCCCAGTTGTAGGTCAGGTTCCAGAACCGCGCCGGGGGCATCTTGATCTCGAAGGTGTAGCGCAGCCCCTCCTCCATCGGGAAGAAGCTCTGGTCCATGCCCACGTTCGGGATGCGGCGGCCTTGCATATTCGGCCCGCCGACGTCCGTGAAGTCGAGCTCGTTCGGATCGTCGAAGAACATCGCATAGGGAGCGAAGTCCTCGTGACCGCGGTTGAGCACATTGGCATGGACGACCATCGTCCATTCCTCGTCATCGACCACGGTGGGGTCGATGTAGTTGGTATCGGACTCGATGTGGCTGTCGTACCAGATCTGGTTGACCTCGATGGTCTTGGTTTCCGGGTCGACCGACTTGGTCTTCAGCCCGCCCAGATAATGCAGCAACGGGAAGCCCTGGTAGACGCGGGCGGGCAACCGGTTGCTCAGCGGGTTGCCCTCGATGATGTCGATGGCATCTTGAGCGAGCTCAGCGACCGCTGTCCCGCCGAGCTTGCCATCGGTATCGCGCAGCGCCTCGAGCTGATCCATGATCGCATCGAGATCATCGGTCGGCGAGGTCCTGTTGATCTCGGTCACCTGCGGATCGGGATGGAGGTTGTAGGGATTCTCCGGCGTCGAGGGCAGCGTGTTGGGGATCGGGGTGCCGCGGCAGGTCTCGGCGTCCTCGTATCTCGTCGGGATCAGGTTCGCCGGGTTCGCGCCGAAGCTGTTGCCCTCGGGAAAGACCGGCGGCGGGGTGGTCAGCGTCGTCGTCTTGCCGTCTGCCGACAGCGAGCGCGTCTCGAAAGGCACGCGCGGCTGCTGGTTCGATTGGAAATGGTCGATGCAGAGGGCATTGAGCCCCTCGAGCTGCGCCGAGGCGGGCGCCGCCCCCAGCAGCAGGGCCGCCGGTGCCGCGGCGAGCGCAAGCCCCCTGAGCGTTGTCTTGAACATCATCTGAACTCCGTTTGAACTCTTCGCGATCTCGGCCCCGCCGATGGCGGATGCCGGGCGATGTCAGGTCAGTTCGCGATTGTGGTTCGCGGTGCCGAGATGCGGCAGCCTGCGGGGACCAGCGCGGCGCACCGTGCCATCCGCCCGCCGCTGGCGCGGGATGAGCGAGAGCACGCGTTCGGCTGCATCGTCCGAGCGGATGCCGATCGGGAACGTGCCCCACAGCCCGACCTTGCCGTTGCCGTAGAATGCCACGTCCACCGACCGCGGCCCCGGCAGGGTCGCGTGACCCATGCGGTACATGCGGAAGGCGAGGTCGGCGCAGTGCTGGGCCGAGGCGGTGAGGAAATGCCACCCCTCGGGCGCGTCGAAGCGGGCGGCGAACTCGGCCAGCCGCTCGGGCGTGTCGTTCCTCGGATCGCGCGTGACCGAGTAGAAATGCACGTCCCGGCCGACCTTGTCCCCCAGCTCGCGCACCACGGCGGCGATCGCCGCCGTGGCCCCGAGCTGCGCCTCGTCGGCGATGCTCATGAAGTTGATCACCGCGACGCGGTCGAGGATGAAGGTCTCGTAGAACGGCACGGTCAGACCGTGCTGGTTCGTCACTGCGACGTGCGGAAACGAGTCGTTCCGGGCCGAGTCGATCACGTTGCCGCTGTCGATCGGACGGCACAGCACCGGGGTTTCCCAGGGCTGGATGGGCTTCGCAGGAACCGGGGTGGCGGTGACGGCCGCCTCGGGCTGCGGCGTGGCGCGGGCACCGGGGCCGGCGGCAAGCGCGACGGCGGCAACGGGCAGGCCCGAGAGAAATTTGCGACGATCAGTCATGGTTGGTTCTCACATTCCTTTTTGGCGCACACATCGCGGCGGGCTCAGTCGCCCTGCCCCGGTTCGACGATGTCCCAGCGGATCATCATCGCGTGGTCCTCGTGGACGACGTTGTGGCAGTGCATGACGTGCTTGCCGAAGAAATCGCGCCACCGGCTGTAGAACTTCACCTCGTCCTTGGGCCCGAGCGAGACCACGTCCTTGCGCCCGATTTCGACCGCATTCTGATCGACCGGCTTGCCGTTGATCTCGAGAATCCGGAATTCCTCGAAATGGGTGTGCACGGGGTGCGCCCAGTTCGCGCCTTCGTTGCGGAAGGTCCAGATCTCGGCCGACCCCTGCTCGATCGCCGCATCGACCCGGTTGGGGTCCATCAGGCGACCGTTCACGGTCCACAGGCCGTTGTCGTAGTCGAACACGAACAGCCGCTCACGCCGGACCTGCGAGAGGTCGATGTCGGGCTGCGTGCGCAGCGTCGCCGGGATCTGCGAGGGATCCTCGACATCGCCGGGCTGGACCTGGAACTCGACCAGACCGTCGGGGTCGGAGATGGTGAAGCCGGTCGGCCCCGCACCATCGGTGCGGATTTCCAGATCGTTCACCAGACGGACCTTGTCGCCGCCCTGATACTTCGAGAAGTCGACGATCACGTCGTAGCGCTGGGCGATCCACAGATCGAGGCTCGTGTGGATCTGCGGCTTGTCGAACATGTTGCCGTCAGTCGTCAGCACCACCATCTCGTCGAAATAGGGCTCGCCCTCGGCCGGGATGACCTGAAGCTTGATCCGGTAGAGCCGCGACGGGCCGCCGTTCAGCAGGCGCAGGCGATACTTGCGTCGCGTCACCTCGTGATAGGGCTGGATGACGCGGTTGCAGGTGTAGCGGTCGCCCACCATGCCGTTGGTGGTGTAGGACTGGATCGTCGGCCCGTAGGTGTTCGGCCGGCCATCGAGGTTGCCCACCGGGTGCGGCGGATCGATCGGCTCGGGCGAGGGGTTGAAGAAGTCCCAGATCACCTGGCCATTCTCGTCGAACTGCACGTCGTGGAAGATCAGCGGCAGGTCGAATTCGCCCGAGGGCAGCCGGAAGGCATTGGGGTTCGGGTCGTTCTCGTCACCGCTGTCGCGCTCGTCGAACAGCAGGTAGAAGCCCGCGAGCCCGGCATAGACGTTGGTCGCGGTGAAATCGAGCCGGTGATCGTGATACCACAGCGTGGTCATGGTCTCGCGGTCATCGAACCCCGCCGGGAAGTTGGCGTAGTGGTGGTCCCAGAACTCGCCGGGATAGGTGAAGTCCTGCGGGATGCCGTCCGACTCGGACGCGGTGTGGCCGTTGTGCAGGTGGATGGTGGGCGAGGGCAGCGCGAAATTGGCCTTCGCCTCGCCGATCTCGGGCAGGTCGTTCTCGCGGCGCACGAAGACCGGCTCGCCATAGCGCGCGTGATAGGTCTCGCCCGGGGTCTGGCCGTTGAAACCCCAGGACCAGGTGCCCTTGTCCGGGTCGCCGGCGCGGCCGACATTGCCCGGCACGCCATCGCCATAGGGCTCCTGCCAGTGATACTTCCAGCGGAATTCGCTGATCACTTCGCGGTAGAATTTCTGCGGCACGAAGTCGTCATAGCGTTGATGCCGCTCGGGCTCGGGTGCCGGGTCGAGCGACTCGACCGGGACCGGCTCGGCGATCTTCATCACATGCAGCGGCGCGGTGAAGGGTTCCACCGGCGGGCTGGGACGGCTGATGATGCTCGGCTCGAACGTGTCGGGGAACACAAGTCCCGATTGCGGGATCGTGGTCCATTGATTTGTCTCGACCTGAGCCCGTGCGGCCCCCGGCGCCAAACCCGCGCCGACCCCAGCCAGCCCGAGCTTAAGCGCATCGCGACGTTTCATCCTGAGTACCCCCTGAATACAAAACGAAGGTGGGATGCGCCAAGCAACAATACCTGAACAAACACCCCCCTCTTGCGCACCCCAACCAAGGGAAGCGCAATATCAAAACCTGACATGATGTGTCAGATTACTACGCTTTCACGCAGCACAACATTCGGATGACGATTCCCCCCCACAGGTTACACACCGCGCCTCACCCGCGCGGTCGAACTCCGCTGCTTTGAATTCGGATTTGCTTTCGCGAACTCAGGATACACGAACCCGTTTCCGCGAGAAGTGGTATCTCGCACTTGTTACAGGAATCACGCGAACGTGAGTTGCGAAAACATTTGAAATATGAACGCGACACATCCGTCGCACCCCTGTCGCCTGCCCCGCGGCGGCATCCGCGCAGGCCGTTCGCGCGGGCGGCCGCCGCCATCCCAGGGCAGGACCACCCGGGACCGCGAAAAAATGTCGCGCGGCAAGGCGTTGGGTTCGCCTCTGCAACGCATCGACAAGTCAGAATGGCAGGTCGTAGGTGCTCATGATCGCGCCGAGAACAGCACCGATCACCAAAGCGACGACAATTCCGAGCAAAATTGTCAGTCCGGGTGTCACCAGGCTCACCACCTGCTGCATCCGGCGCCGCAGGTCGGCTTCCAGGATACCGGCGGCGGTGTCCAGCATCGCCGGCAGGCGGCTGGCCGATTCGCCGGCGCGAATCAGCTGGATCGCGAGCGGCGGCAGCGCATCGGCGGCCTCGAGCGGCCCGGCGACCCCCTCGCCGCGGCGCACCTGGGCGATCGCGGCCTCCAGCCGGTCGGCCAGGTGGCGATTGCGCAAGGTCGCAACACTCATCTCGAGCGCGGGGGCCACCTCGACGCCGTGCGTCAGCAGCGTGGCCAGCGCCCGGGTGAAGCGGGCAGCCTCGGCAATCGCGATCAGCCCGCCGACCACCGGCACACGCATCGCCAACCCGTCGAGCCGCCGCCGCACCGCCTCCAACCGCGACAGCCGGATCGCCGCCAGCACGATCGCCATCAGCCCGATCAGCCCCTCGCGCCAGAAGCCGCGCACCAGGTCCGAGGCCGCGCGCACCACCCGGGCGTTCAGCGGCAGGGCGTCGCCGACATCATCGAACAGCGGCGCGAATTCGGGGATCACGGCGACCAGCAACAGCGCCAGCGCCGCCACGGTGGCGGCCAGCACCACCGCCGGATAGGTCAGCGCGGCGCGCACTTCGCGGTCCAGCGCGCGGCTCCGCGCCAGGCTCTGGGCCAGGTCCTCGAGCACCCGGCCCAGCGCGCCGCTCGCCTCGCCCGCGCGCACCAGCGCGACATAGCCGCGCGAAAACACCGGCCGGCCGGCGGCGGTGACCCCGGCCAGCGCGTCGGCCAGGCTGGCGCCGCGCCGCACGCCGCCCAGCACGTCGTTTGCCACCGCCGCCATGCCGGACCCGTCGTCCTGCCCGGCGATCGAGCCCAGCGCCTGATCGAGCGGCAGCCGGGCCTCGACCAGCGTGGCGAGCTGGCGGGTGAACAGCACCATCGCATCGGCCCCCATCCGCCGCGTCCGCCCGCGCCGCAGGCCCAGCGCGCGGCGCGGCGCGCGGGCCTCGCTCAGGTCGAGCGGCGTCAGCCCCTCGGCGCGCAGGCTGCGCGCCAGCGCCCGGTCGTCGGTGCCCTCGCGCACGCCCTCGACCACCCGCCCGGCCGCATCGGCGGCGCGGAACCTGTAGCGCGGCATGGGCTCAGACCCCGCCGGTGACGCGCAGGACCTCGTCGAGCGAGGTGATGCCCTGCACCGCGGCGGCCAGCGCCTCGTCGCGCAGGCTGCGCATTCCGGCGGCGCGGGCGCTGGCCTCGATCTCGCCCGGATCGGCGCCGCGCACGATCAGCCGGCGGATCTCGTCGGTCACCTCGAGCACCTCGAGGATCGCCGCCCGCCCGCGATAGCCGCGCCCGGCGCAGGACGTGCAGCCGCCGGCCCGCCAGAAGGCGGCATCGGCCGCGACCCCCAGGCGGGCGTTCAGCACGGCATCAGGCGGCGTGGCCGCGCGGCAGTCCGGGCACAGCCGGCGCACCAGCCGCTGGGCCGCCGCCCCGTTCAGCGTGGCCGCGATCAGGTATTCCTTGAGCCCCATGTCCATCAGCCGCGTCACGCTGCCGGCCGCGCTGTTGGTGTGCAGCGTCGACAGCACGAGATGCCCGGTCAGCGCCGCCTGGGCTGCGACCTCGGCGGTCTCGACGTCGCGGATCTCGCCCACCAGCACGATGTCGGGGTCGTTGCGCAGGATTGCGCGCAGGGTCTGCGCGAAGTCGAGCCCGATCGCCGGGTGCACCTGCACCTGATTGACGCCGTCGAGCTGGTATTCGACCGGATCCTCGACGGTGACGATCTTGTCGGCGATGGCATTGAGCCGCGTCAGCGCCGCGTAGAGCGTCGTGGTCTTGCCGCTGCCGGTGGGGCCGGTGATCAGGAAGATGCCGTTCGGGCGCTCGAGCACCCGCGTCAGGCGCTCGACGACCGGGGCCGGGATGCCGAGCGCTGCGAAGTCGAGCGAGACGCTCTCCTGGTCCAGCACGCGCATCACCACGCTCTCGCCATGCAGCGTGGGCAGGGTCGCGATGCGCAGGTCGACCGGCGTGCCGCGCAGTGCGATCTTGATGCGGCCGTCCTGCGGCAGCCGGCGCTCGGCGATGTTGAGGCGCGCAACGATCTTGATGCGCGAGACCACCGCCGCCGCAAGATGCGCGGGCGGGGCCTCGGCCTCGGTCAGCACGCCGTCGATGCGATAGCGCAGCCGCACGCGGGTCTCGAAGATCTCGAGGTGGATGTCCGAGGCGCGCAGGTCGATCGCGCGGGCGATCATGCGGTTGACGAGGCGGATGACCGGGGCCTCGCTCGCCAGATCCTTCAGCCGCTCGATGTCGGCGGCATCATTGGTGCCCGGCTCGTCCACGCCCTCGGCCGGCGCCGCGGGGCCATAAAGGCGCTCGATGGCGCGCTCGATCTCGGCGGCGGTGGCGATGTGCGGCACGATCGCCATGCCCGCGATCAGCCCGATCGCGTCGCGGGCGAAGCGGTCGCCCGGATCGGCCATGGCGAGCGCGAACCCCGCCTCGCAGGGGCCGAGCGGCAGCACCCGGGCCTCGCCCAGGAAGCGCGGGTTCAGCCGGTCCTCGAAGAACGGCGTCTCGGGCCAGTCGTCGGGCCCGACCAGCGGGCAGCCATGAAGCTCGGCAAGCGCGCCCGCGAGGTCGCGCTCGGAAATCAGGCCCAGCTTGACCGCGAGGTCGCCAAGGCGCTCGCCCGTCCCGGCCGCGATCCGCCGCGCGCGCTCCAGCGCCGTGCGGTCGAGGCGCGCCGCCAGATACACCGCAAGCCGCTCCTCGGCCTGCGGTCCGCCAAGTCCGTCCGCCCCCATCGTCAAACCCGGTCCCGTCGATCCCCATGCCACGCGGCCCGCCAGGGCGCCGCCGCGCTGTCGCCAGCCTACATCATCGCGGCGCGCGCGGCAGAGGTTTTCGCGCGGCGGCGCCAAATCCCGGGCCGGCATCGGAAATGTCACATCGGCGCGGCGTCGATCACGCCGGCGTGATCATTCTTGGCGCCCCCTCGGGGCTGATGCTAAAGTGACGCGCGGCCTCGACCTGATCGGGCGGGGCCGGCGCGTGAGCGGGGGGCAACGTGAGAGTTCCGAGCGGTGCAGGCGTCGTCCTTGTGCTGCTTGCCGGGATGACTCTGGCAGGCTGCGAGGGAACAGGGCGTCACAACAAATTCCTGGACCCGCTCTACGGCACCGAGCCGGCCGCCGAGGCGGTCACGCCCGAACCCCTGCCGTCCGAGACCGCGCCGACCGGCGGCACGCGCCTGTCGCCGCCCGGGCGGACCGCGCCCCAGCCGCGCGAGGTGGTGCGGACCAGCCGGCGCCTGCCGCTCGACCCCGCGGCCGAGGCCCAACTCGCCCGCGCGCTCGGCGCGGATGCCGGGCCGCGCGAGCCGCTCGAGCGCGGCATCGGCGGCACGGCGCGGCCGGTCATGCTGAACTTCGCAGCGGCGCCGATCGGCGACTTCGTCGACACCGTGTTCGGCCAGGCGCTGGGCGCGAACTATTATCTCGACCCCGCCGTTCAGGGGCGCGTGACGTTGCAGACCAGCCGCGAGCTGCCACCCATGGCGCTGCTCGAAGTGGCGCGCGAGATCCTCGCGGCGAACGGCGCCGATCTGCTGTTCCGCGACGGGCTCTATCTCATCCGGCCGGTCACCGGCGACGCGACGCGCCCGGCCCGGGCGATCCGGATCGCCACGCTCGAGCATCTGGGCACGGACCAGCTCGGCGGGCTGCTGGAACCCTTCCTGAACGCCGAGGTGTCGGTCACCGCGCTGCCGGGCGGCAGCGTGCTGATCGCGGGCACGCCGGGCCAGGCCGAGGCCGTGCTGGGGTTGATCCAGGTCTTCGACATCGACCCGCTCGCCGGGCGCCAGCTTGCGCTGTTGCCGCTGCGCACGGCCCCGGCGACCCAGGTGGCGGACGAGCTGACCATGCTGCTGACCGCGCCGGGCACCGAGGGGCGGTTCCGCATCGTGCCGGTCGAGCGGATGAATGCCGTCCTGGTGGTGGCCGAGACCGCGGCCCTGCTGAGCGAGGCCCGGATCTGGGCACGCGAGCTTGATCAGGGCGGCGGCGACGACGACGGGCAGGTGTTCGTCTACGACGTGCAGAACCGGCGCGCGGGCGAACTGGCCGCGGTGCTGGCCGCGCTCTACGCCAGTGCCGGCTCGACCGTCACGCGCACCGGCAAGGTTGCCCCGGGCCTCGCCGAGGTGGTGCTGGAGAGCGAGCCGGGCGCCGGCGCCGGCACGGCCGGGGGCTTCGCAACCGGCGGCTTCGACCAGCCCGCCCCCGCCGCCCGGCGCACGAGCGATGGCGCGACCAGCGTCGATCTGACCATCGAGGGCGAAACCGTGCGGGTCTATGCCGACGATGGCGCCAACTCGATCGTCACGCGCGCGAGCCCTGCGCGCTACCGCACCATCGAGGCGGCGCTGCGCCAGCTCGACACGGTGCCGATGCAGGTGCTGATCGAGGCCACCATCGCCGAGGTGACACTTTCGGATGCTCTCGAATACGGCGTGCGCTGGTTCTTCGAGAGCGGCGACGTGCAGGGCTCGTTCTCGGACAGCCTCGCCGGGCTGGTGGCGCCGACCTTCCCGGGCTTCAACCTGTTCCTCAGCACCTCGAACGTGCGCGCGGTGCTGTCGGCGCTCGACGAGGTGACCGATGTCGAGGTGGTCTCGACACCCTCGATGATGGTGCTCGACAACCAGACGGCGCGCCTTCAGGTCGGCGACCAGGTGCCGGTCGCCACGCAGTCGGCGGTCGATGTGACCGACCCGACCGCGCCGATCGTCAACTCGATCGAATTCCGCGACACCGGCGTCATTCTCGAGGTCACGCCGCGGGTGAACGCCTCGGGCCTGGTGGTCATCGACATCCGGCAGGAGGTGTCGGACGTCGCCAACACCACCTCCTCGACGATCGACAGCCCGACGATCCAGCAGCGCGCCTTTTCCAGCACGGTCGCGATCGAGAGCGGCCAGTCGATCATGCTGGGCGGCCTGATCCGAGACCGGCGCGAGAGCGGGCGGGCCGGCATCCCCCTCCTGTCCGACATTCCGATCCTGGGGGCGCTGGCCTCGACCACCGCGAAGGAGCAGGACCGCACCGAACTGATCGTCATCCTCAAGCCGACCGTGATCCGATCGACCGCCGACGCGATCGCCGTGACGCAGGAGATGCAGCGCAAGCTGACCGGCATCGGCGGGCTCGGCATCGGCGGGCTGTGAGCGCGCGATGGGGGTCGCGGCGCCGCTCACGCTGATCGCCGCGCCGGTCGTGGGCAGCTTCATGGCGCTGGTGGCCGACCGGTGGGGAACCGGCGAGGGCATGGTCGCGGGGCGGTCGCGCTGCGACGCCTGCCGCACGCCGCTGGGCGCGCGCGACCTGGTGCCGCTGGCGTCCTGGCTCGCGCTCGGCGGCCGGTGCCGGCACTGCGACGCGCGCATCGGCGGCTTTGCACCGCTGATGGAACTGGCCGCCCTGGCGGTGGCGGTCTGGTCGGTGCTGGTCTTTCCGGCGGCGCTGATCCTGCCTTCGGCGGTGCTCGGCTGGGTGCTGCTGACCGCGGCCGAGATCGACCGGCGCCACATGATCCTGCCCGATGCGCTGACCCTGGGGCTGATCCCGCTGGGTCTGGGCACCATCTGGCTGGTGGCGCCGGCGGCATTGGGCGATGCGGTTCTTGGCGTTCTCGCGGGCGGGCTGTCGCTCGGGGCGGTGCGCGCGGCCTATGCCGCGCTGAGGGGGC
>JAVVFE010000028.1:0-15637 GCA_032251175.1 Thermohalobaculum sp. | reverse complement strand
AGGGGCCGGTGCGCGCCGCCGCATCGGCAGCCGCGCGGCCGGCTCGGCGGCGGCGGCACCGAGGCCGAGCCAGGGGCAGGGGTCGCGCGATGCGGTCTCGTCGACCGGTGCCACGCCCTCGGCCGCGACCCAGATCAGCGCGCCCCCGGCGCACAGCGCCACCAGCCCGGGCACTGCCGATTGGGCCAGCACCGGGGCCAGCAGCGCGCGCGCAACGATCAGCATGGCTAGCGCCACGCCCATGAGGCGACGCGCCGGCAGGTTCGCGGGGCTCCAGACCGATCTCAGCATCGCCGCCACGATGCCCGCCCGGGTGCCGCGCCGCAAGCGGCGCAATGTCGCCGTCTGCCGGTGCGCCGACGGGCGGGGGCCGTGTCAGACGCGGTGCATCCGCGCGAAACCCTCGGCCAGATCGTCGATCAGGTCGTCGGTGTCCTCGAGCCCGACATGGATGCGAATGAGCTGCCCTTGCGCTCGGCCGGCCCGTGGCCAAGGCGTTGCCGTGCGGCGGGGATTGGTCGGCAAGATCATGCTCTGGAACCCGCCCCACGAGAATCCCATGCCGAAGAGCTTGAGATGGTCGACGAAGGCCGCCACATGTGCGCGCGAAGAAAGCCGCTCGTCCAGCGTGAAGGCGAAGAGCCCGGCAGCGCCCAGGAAGTCGCGCTTCCAGAGCCGATGACCCGGGTCATGGGGCATCGCCGGGTGGACGACTTCGGCCACCTCCGGCCGCCCCATTAGCCATTCGCCGAGCTTCAGGCCGCTCTCCCAGTGACGTGGCAGACGCACATGAAGCGTCCGCAGACCGCGCAGCGCCAAAAAGCAGTCGTCCGGCGCACCGCTGAAACCCAAACTATACCATCCCTGCTGCAATGCGGGGTAGGCCGCCTCGGTGGTGGTGACCGCGCCCATGACCAGATCGGCATGGCCGCCGACATATTTCGTCACCGCCTGGATCGACACATCCACGCCATGCTCGAAGGGTTTGAAATAGAGCGGCGACGCCCATGTGTTGTCCATCATCACGATGCAGCCGCGCTTCTTCGCCTCCTCGGCGATGGCCGGGATGTCCTGCACCTCAAACGTTTGGCTGCCAGGACTCTCGGTGAACACAACCCGGGTGTTGTCGCGGATCAACTCACGGATCGCGCCGCCGAGGAGCGGATCATAGAAGGTGGTCTCGATCCCCATACGGGCAAGGAGTTCGTTCGCAAGGTCGCGGGTGTTGCCATAGCAGGTGTCGGGGATCAGCACGTGCTCGCCGGCTGATAGGTAGCTGAGCAGCGGCCCGCTCAGCGCCTGCGCGCCTGAGTTGCAGACCCGCGTGCGATAGCCGCCCTCGATGGCGGCAAGTGCTTCCTCGAAGGCATAGGTGCCGGGCGTTCCGTGCACGCCATAAGTCACGCCGTCGCCTGCGCGTGTCCGGCCGACTGCCTTGAAATCTTCGAGCGTCTCGAAAAGAATGGTCGAGGCATGATAAACTGGCGGATTGACCGTGCCGGCATGCGCGGGCGGATTGCGCCCTGCGGTGACAGCGCGTGTGGCGTCCTTCATCGGGGGATCCTCTTGGGCGGGACGGCAGCAGCAACGGATAGTCGTGCTCACCTTGCGCGTCGGGATGAAGCGGTCAAGGCTCCGCGTGCGCGCATCGGGCGCGGCGTGCGGTTCGGCCGCGCCCGATGCGCGCCGGTGCGTCATTGACCTTGGGAAAACAAGCGATGCCTGACCGATTCGCTCCGGTGCCAGCCGTGCGCCGGTTCGGGCTCGGGACCCGCCGTTCCGCGCAATATTGCGAATTTGTGACCGCCCCGGAAACTTTCTGCCGCTGGCGCAGGCATGCCTGCCGCCCGATTGGGCGGATCATGGCCCGGATTCCCGATGGACGCGTGATCTGCTGCGCGAATAATCAAGAAAAGGGGGGTCTTCGCTTGACGCGGCTTGCGCTGGTCGTTCACTTTCCGTGACGGGGATGATCCCAAAAACCGATGGCCGGCTCCCCCGGGCCGGTGCCGCGCTGTCACAGGGCGGAAAACGACAGGGTAAAAGAGGTAACAAGATGAAAACTTCGGTATTCCTCGGCACGCTCGCCGCAGCCGGCCTTGCCGCGGGCCTCGCTGGCGCGGCGACGCTGGACGATGTGAAGGCCAAGGGCTTCGTTCAGTGCGGCGTGTCGACCGGCGTGCCCGGCTTCGCGTTCACCGACGCGAGCGGCGAGTGGGACGGCTTCGACGTTGCGATGTGCCGCGGTGTCGCGGCTGCGATCTTCGGCGACGCGAAGGCGATCAAGTTCACGCCCACCACCGGCAAGACCCGCTTCACCGCGCTTGCCTCGGGCGAGGTCGACGTGCTGTTCCGCAACACGACCTGGACCTTCTCGCGCGACACCGACCTGAAGTTCGAGTTCACCGGCGTCAACTACTATGACGGCCAGGGCTTCCTGGTGCCGAAGGCGCTGGGCGTGACCTCGGCCAAGCAGCTCGACGGCGCGACCGTCTGCATCCAGACCGGCACGACGACCGAGCTGAACCTCGCCGACTTCTTCCGCGCGAACAACATCAAGTACGAGCCGGTCCCGATCGAGACCAACGCCGAGGCCATGCAGAAGTATCTGGCCGGCGCCTGCGACGCCTACACCACCGATGCCTCGGGCCTGGCCGCCAGCCGCGCGACCGTCGAGAACCCGGCCGACCACGTCATCCTGCCCGAGATCATCTCGAAGGAGCCGCTCGGGCCGCTGGTCCGCCATGGCGATAGCGAGTGGGCGGACATCGTGCGCTGGACCTACAACGCGCTGCTGATCGCCGAGGAACTCGGCGTCACCTCGCAGAACGTCGAGAAGCTCGCCTCGGCTCCGACCGACAATCCGGAAATCAACCGCCTGCTCGGCACCGAGGGCGAGTATGGCGCGATGATGGGTCTGCCGAAGGACTGGGCCGTGAACGTGATCAAGTCCATCGGCAACTATGGCGAGATCTACGAGCGGACCATCGGGCCCGACACCCCGATCGGCCTGGCGCGCGGTCTGAACGCGCTGTGGACCCAGGGCGGCATCCAGTACGCGGCGCCGTTCCGCTGACCGCAACCACCAGGGGCGCGTCCGTCAAGGGCGCGCCCGCTTCGTCCGTGCTGAGCGGTGTTCCCGGTCGGAGCGCCACGGTGCTTGTTGTTCTCAGAACGGGGTGAGATCGCATGTCGGTCACAACGGAACCGTCCGGCCCGTCCTTCCGCATCGACATGTTGTGGAACGACAGCCGCTATCGCTCCACCTTCATTCAGATCGTCGCGCTGATCCTGGTGATCCTGGCGGTGATGTATCTGTTCCAGAATGTCGTCCAGAACCTCGCTGCGCTGGGCAAGACCTTCGGCTTCGACTTCATGACGCAGCCGGCAAGCTATGACATCAATCAGCGGCTGATCGAATACACGTCCCGCTCGACCCACTCGACCGCCGCCGTCGTCGGCATCCTCAACACGCTGATGGTTGCGGTGGTGGGCTGCGTGCTCGCGACGCTGATCGGCGTGACGGCGGGTGTGGCGCGGCTTTCCAAGAACTGGATCGTGGCGCGGCTGATGACGGTCTACATCGAGGGTGTGCGCAACATCCCGGTGCTGATCCAGATCCTGCTGCTGGCCGCGATCTTCGACGAGCTTCTCCCCGCCCCCAACGCCTTCCGCGGCGACAACGCAACCGCCAGCATGTGGCTGGGCGACACGGTCGCTGCCACGAACCGCGGCGCCTATTTCCCGATCCCGGTCTGGCTCGACGGCTCGCTCTATGTGGTGCTCGCGTTCTTTGCGGCGATCTGCGGCGCCGTGTGGTTTGGTCGCCGCGCCAGCGAGCGCCAGCAGGACACCGGCGAGACGGTGCCCGTGCTGCCGATCCAGGCCGGCATCGTGCTGGGCGTGACGCTGGTTGCCTACTTCGTGATGGGCATGCCCATCGGGCTCGACTATCCCTCGCTCCAGGGCTTCAACTTCCAGGGCGGGCTGTTCGTCCGCAACTCGTACATGGCGCTGACGCTCGCGCTGTCGATCTACACCGGCGCCTTCATCGCCGAGAACGTCCGCGCCGGCATCCAGTCGGTGTCGAAGGGCCAGACCGAGGCCGCCTTCGCGCTGGGCCTGCGCCCGAACCGGACGATGAGCCTGGTGATCCTGCCCCAGGCGCTGCGGGTCATCATCCCGCCGCTGATCTCGCAATATCTCAACCTCACCAAGAACTCGTCGCTGGCGTTGCTGGTGGGCTACATGGACGTGACCGGCACGCTCATGGGGATCACGCTGAACCAGACCGGCAAGGAGTTCGAGACGCTGTTCCTGGGCATGGCCTTCTACCTCTCGGTCTCGCTGTCGGTGGCGGCGGTGATGAACCTCTACAACGAGCAGGTGAAGCTGGTCGAGCGCACCTCGGCCGTCGGCATGGGGTTCTCGGTGCTCGACCTCACGACCTCGATGACCGGCAAGTGGGAGCTTCTGAAGAAGGGCGATGCCACGATGAAGCGCGAATACGGCATCCGCGGCTTGCTCAATTTCTTCGTGCTGTTCTACGCCGTCGCGCTGGTGCTGCTGGTCAACTACATCTTCCTCGCCGACATCACCGAGGCGCGCCCCAGCTACTTCAACTGGTCGGGGTCGAAGCAGATTGCGACGCTGCTGATGCTGATCATGGTGTTCGCGACGCTTCTGACCTGCCTGTTCAAGAACGCCCGCTTCCTCGATCTCGCGGTGCTGGAGCTTCTGGTGTTCATCTTCGCCGTGGCGGTGGGATGGCCCTTCGGCATGCTGATCGAGGGCGTCAGCGGCCCGCTGATCGTGATGATCAGCTTGGCCGCGCGGTTCGCGATCATCGGCTACACGATCTTCGGCGAGCGCCCGAACCTCACCTTCTTCCATCGTGTGCGGAGGGTCTGAGCCATGAGCACCACCCAGACCACCGGTCTCGCCTATGTCGCCCGCGGCGTGATCCCGCCCTCGCCGCCACCGGCCAGCGAGGTCGGGGCGGTCCGCTGGCTGCGCGAGAACCTGTTCTCCGGCTGGTTCAATTCGATCCTGACGGTGGCTTCGCTCGCGATCGTGGCGATGCTGATCCCGCCGATCGTCAGTTGGGCGTTCATCGACAGCGTCTGGAATGCCCCGAGCCTGGCCGGCTGCCGCGAGGTCAACCCCCATGGCGCCTGCTGGGCGGTGATCAACGAACGCTTCAACCAGTTCATGTTCGGCTTCTACCCGCCCGAACTTTACTGGCGCCCGATCCTCACCTTCGTGCTGATGTTCGTGGCGCTTGCGCCGGTGTTGTTCAACGGCCTGCCGCGGCAGATGCTGTGGTTCTCGCTGGCGTTCCCGCTGGTCGCCTATTTCCTGATCTGGGGCGGTCTGGGGCTCGAGCCGGTCGAGAGCCGCAAGCTCGGCGGCTTCCTTCTCGCCGTCGTCATCGGGGTGGCGGGCATCGTGCTGAGCCTGCCCTTCGGCATCCTGCTCGCGCTGGGGCGCAAGTCGCATCTGATCTTCCTCAAGACGATCAGCGTCGTGTTCATCGAGTTCATCCGCGGCGTGCCGCTGATCACGCTGCTGTTCGTCGCGAACTCGGTGCTGGCCTATTTCTTCCCGCCGGGCTCGAACCTCGACCTAATCCTGCGCGTGGTCATCATGGTGACGCTGTTCGCCTCGGCCTACATGGCCGAGGTGATCCGCGGCGGCCTCGCGGCCCTGCCGCAGGGGCAATACGAGGCGGCCGACGCGCTGGGGCTGAACTATCAGAAGTCGATGCGCCTGATCATCCTGCCGCAGGCGCTGAAGATCTCGATCCCGGGCATCGTCAACACCTTCATCGGCCTGTTCAAGGATACGACGCTGGTGGTGGTGATCGGCCTGCTCGACCCGATCGGGCTGATCGGCTCGATCCGTGCCGACAGCAACTGGAACGGGATCATCTGGGAATTCTACGTCTTCGTCGGCTTCTTCTTCTTCATCGCCTGCTTCGGCATGTCGCGATACTCGCAGTATCTCGAACGCAAGCTGAAGACCGACCACCGGTAACGGCCGGGTTCACAGGGAGACAACAACAATGACCGAGCATGCCACCGAACGCACCGCCGACCGCACCGCCGACCGCACCAAGATGTCGGTCTCGGACGAGGTCGCCATCCAGATCACCAACATGAACAAGTGGTATGGCGATTTCCACGTCCTGCGCGACATCAACCTGACGGTCCAGCGGGGCGAGCGCATCGTGGTCTGCGGCCCGTCGGGGTCTGGCAAGTCCACGATGATCCGCTGCATCAACCGCCTCGAGGAGCATCAGAAGGGCGACATCCTCGTCGATGGGATCGAGCTGAACTCGGACCTCAAGAACATCGACAAGATCCGGGCTGAAGTCGGAATGGTGTTCCAGCACTTCAACCTGTTCCCGCACCTGACGATCCTCGAGAACTGCACATTGGCGCCGATCTGGGTGCGCAAGACCCCGCGCCGCGAGGCCGAGGAGGTGGCGATGCACTTCCTCACGAAGGTGAAGATCCCCGAGCAGGCGCACAAATACCCCGGCCAGCTCTCGGGCGGGCAGCAGCAGCGCGTGGCGATCGCCCGCTCGCTGTGCATGAAGCCCAAGATCATGCTGTTCGACGAACCCACCTCGGCGCTCGACCCCGAGATGATCAAGGAAGTGCTCGACACCATGATCGAGCTTGCCGAGGAAGGCATGACGATGATCTGCGTCACCCACGAGATGGGCTTCGCCCGGCAGGTGGCGAACCGCGTGATCTTCATGGACCAGGGTCAGATCGTCGAGCAGAACGAGCCCGAGGAATTCTTCCTCAACCCCAAGTCGGATCGCACCAAGCTGTTCCTGAGCCAGATCCTCGGCCACTGAAGCGCCCGCCACCGACGCAAGCGCCCGCTCCCGAAAGAGGGCGGGCGTTCGGCGTTTTTGTGGCGATGTGAGGGTTGTCACATAAAAGTGACCCGAAATGGGGCAGAAAGGTCCCATGCACGGCGCCCTGCGCCCTGAGGCACGCGGTCTCAGGGGCAGGCGATGCCCGGATGGCCAGAGGACGGACCATGCCCTACCTGATCTATCCGATGACGCTGATCACCATGCTCGGCATCGCGTTCGGCGCACTCGGGATCGCGTGATCTCGCCGCCAACCGGCGGACCGGGTGAATGGTGCGGCGGCGGAGCGAGACTTCGCCGCCGCAATTGTGCCAGCCGAGGGGCGGTGTGCGCCCTGCCCATCCGGCTCGCCGCAGGGGTCGGACCCGCCCCCTGCGCTGCGGCTCGGGATGCTGTTCCGGATCGCTCTCCCCGGCCCGGGCGCGATGCGGCAGGCCTGCGTCAGCCGCTCGCCACGTCGCGGGGCGCGGCGAAGGCGGTGAAGCGCGCGCCGCCCGGGGCGAAGGCCGCCCAGCCGTCATCGACCCGGAACACCGCCACCGCAGCCGTCGGAAAATGCGCGAAGGCGCGGGCGCAGCCGGGGGCCGGGCTGCCGTCGTCGAGCAGGGCGGCGAGGCTCGACAGCCCGGGCTCGTGCGCGACCAGCATCACGCTGCCGACCTTCTTGGGCTGCGTCCGGATCAGGTGCAGCATGGTCGCGGGGTCGGCCAGGTAGAGGGCGGGAACGAGTTCGGGCTCGGGCAGGGCGGGCACGGCCTTGCGCATCCGCGCCACGGTCTCCTGCGTGCGCCGGGCGGTCGAGCACAGCGTTCGCTGCGGGACCAGACCCTGCGCCGCGAGCCATCGCGCCATCGCGGGCGCCGCTGCGCGGCCCCGCTTGTTCAGCGGCCGGTCGTGGTCGCTCAGACCGGGTTCCGACCAACTCGATTTCGCGTGGCGCAGCAGAATCAGGGTTTTCATGCGCTCGATTGGACGCAGGCGGCAGGCGTGCGGTCAATCGCTCTGCGCGGGCGGATGCGCCCGCAGGAACGCCGCCATGTGGAAGGCGCGTTGCGCCGCCGGCGGGGTCGCGGTCCGGCCGGCCGGGCAGGCGAGGCGCACCCGGCATCCGCCATTGCTGCAGGCGGCGCCCAGGGGGCTGCGCACATGGGCGGTGCAGGCGGCGACGTCATAGGCGCGCCCCTCGCCCATTGCGCCGACCGGGCAGGCGGTGAGGCAGGGCGCGGGGCAGCCGCGGCAGGGCTCGTGCGGTGCTGCCGGCGAGGGGGTGTCGCCGGCCGCCGCCGCTGCCGACAGGGCAATCGCGCCGCGCCACGAGATCCACAGCCCGCGGGCCGCGCTCACCAGCATGCCGACCGGCGAGGGGTGGGCGCCCTCGGCCCGCTGGCCCCAGGCCAGGAACGGCGCATGGGGCGGCCCGCCGAACGGGAACAGCGCCTGCCCGCCGACCTCGGCGGCGACCGCCGCCAGCACCCGGCGCGACCAGCGGTCGAGCGGGTGGGGGGCACCGTCAGCGGCCTCGGGCGCGGCGCTGAAGGCTGCCCACATCGCGCCGCCATCGGCGCCGATCAGGCAGAGCCTGCCGCACCCCTCGGGCGCACCATCGCCGGGCCCGGGTTGAAAGGCGCCGGTCACCCGCAGGCCATGCGGCGCGAGCGCCCGGGCGAGTGCTGCGGTCATCGCCGGAACGGGAAGCCGAGCGACCAGGCGAGCCGAGTCGGCGCGTCGTCCTGATGTCCGGCCAATCCGATGGCCATGCCCTGGTGCCCGGCCTCGGGCTGCGCGACATAGGTGCCCAGCAGCCGGTCCCAGACCGACAGGTTGAAGCCGTAATTCGCGTCGTGCTCGCGCCGCAGCACCGAATGGTGGACACGGTGCATGTCGGGGGTCACGACGACCAGCCGCAGCCAGCGATCGATGCCGGGCGGGATGCGGATGTTGGCGTGGTTGAACATGGCGGCGCCGTTCAGCACCACCTCGAACAGGACGACCGCCGCGACCGGCACGCCCAGGGCGTAGACGATGCCGATCTTGATCGCCATCGACAGCGCGATCTCGATCGGGTGGAAGCGGATCGCGGTGGTCACGTCGATGTCGCGGTCGACATGGTGGACGCGGTGCAGGCGCCACAGGACCGGCACCTTGTGGGTGACCAGGTGCTGCAGCCAGATGGCGAAGTCGAGGATCACGAAGCAGGCCGCGACCTCGGCCCAGGCGGGCAGGTCGAGCCGGTTGAACAGCCCCGTGCCGCTGGCCGCCGCATCGAGTGCCGCACCCGCCGCCGCCGCGCCGAACAGCACCCGCACGGTGACCGCGTCGATCACCGAGATCGCCCAGTTCGTGAGCCACCGCCGCGGCCGCGAGGCGACCAGGCGGCGCATCGGCGCGCCGTGCTCCCAGCCCGCCATGGCAAGGAAGACGCCGAAGAACACCGCGAGGCGGATGGCGAGATCGGTGGTCATGGTCTCGGCTCCCTGCGCAGTGTCGGGATCTCCGGCGCCGCCTCCGCCTCAGGCGTGGATCAGCGTGCCCGCGCCGTGCGCGGTGAACAGTTCGAGCAGCACCGCATGGGGCGCGCGGCCGTCGAGGATGACGGCGGCCTCGACCCCCTGGTCGATCGCGTCGAGCGAGGTTTCGACCTTGGGGATCATACCGCCCATGATCGTGCCCTCGGCGATCATGGCGTCGATGTCGGCGCGGCTGAGGTCGGTGATGACCTCGCCGTCGCGGTTCTTGACGCCCTGCACGTCGGTCATCAGCAGCAGGCGCTTGGCCTTGATCGCGCCGGCGATGGCGCCCGCGGCGGTGTCGCCGTTGACGTTGAAGGTCTCGGTCGGCGTGGCGCCGGCGCCCACGGGGGCGATCACGGGGATGAAGTCGGATTCGAGGAAGGTCTTGAGGACGCCGGGGTTGACCTTGACCGGCTCGCCCACGAAGCCGAGGTCGAGCACGCGCTCGATGTTGCTGTCGGGGTCCTTCTCGGTCTTGGTGGCCTTGCGGCAGATCATCAGGTTGGCGTCCTTGCCGGAGAGGCCGACGGCGCGCCCGCCCTGGCCGTTGATGGCGGCGACGATGCGCTTGTTGATGAGGCCGGCCAGCACCATCTCGACCACCTCGACCATCTCGGCGGTGGTGACCCGCAGGCCGCCGCGGAATTCGGAGCGGATCTGCAGCCGGTCGAGCATCTGGTTGATCTGCGGGCCGCCGCCATGGACGACCACGGGCTGCACGCCGCACTGCTTCATCAGCACGATGTCGCGGGCGAAGCTGTCCATCGCGTCCGACTCGCCCATGGCGTGGCCGCCGAACTTCACCACGACGACCTGGCCATCGTAACGCTGGAGGTAGGGCAATGCCTCGCTGAGGGTGCGGGCGGTGGCAAGCCAGTCGCGCTTCATGCCTCTCTGGAGCTCCATCGGTTTGTCTCCCCGTTGTCGGGGGATTTCTTATCGCGTTCGGCGCGCCGCTGCCAGCGCTTGCGCGGTCTGTGCGCGTGTTTGTGTGCGGCGGCGCCTGGGCGCGCGGCTGCGCGGGGGGCTTTCACGGGGCTTTCACGCGTGAAAGCCATATCAACATATTGAAAATAAACGATAAAACGAAACAACCGTGAAATTCCGCGCGTGCGGGACGCGGTGGTTGCGCGCGATGCGAGGCGGGGCGCGGGCCGTGCCTAGCCCGGCATCAGGCGCAGGATGGCGGCGCGCAGGCTGGGGATGCCGGCGCCGGTTTCCGACGAGGTGACGATGATCTCGGGGTAGGCGGCGGGATGGCGGGCGAGGTCGGCCTTGACGCTTTCGACCACCGGGGCGAGCGCGCCGCCGCGCGGCTTGTCGGCCTTGGTCAGCACCGCCTGGAACGAGACGGCCGAGCGGTCGAGCAGCGCCATGATCTCGTGGTCGACCGCCTTCACGCCGTGGCGCCCGTCGATCAGCACATAGGCGCGGGCGAGCGTGACGCGCCCGGCGAGGTAGGCGCGCAGCAGTGCCTGCCACTGGTCGACCTTGCCCTTCGGCGCCTCGGCGAAGCCGTAGCCGGGCAGGTCGACGAGATAGCCCCGGGCGCCGAGGGCGAAATAGTTGATCTCCTGCGTCCTGCCCGGCGTGTTCGAGGCACGGGCGAGGCCCTTGCGGCCGGTCAGCGCGTTGATCAGCGAGGATTTGCCGACATTCGAGCGCCCGGCGAAGCAGACTTCGGGGCGGTCGGCGGCGGGCAGGGTGTCGATGGCGACCACGCCCTTGACGAAGTCGCAGGGGCCCATGAAGGCCTTGCGCGCGGCCTCGGCCTCGTCCGGCTCGGGCTCGGGCATCACGACGAAGGGGACGGCGGGGGCGGTCATGCGGCGGTCATCCGGGGTGTGGCGGCGGGGGCGTGTGCCGAGCGGGCTGGTCAGGCGGCTTGCGCCGGGTTGGTCGGCTTTGCGGCTTTGCGGCTTTCGCCGCGGGCCGCGGGACGGCCGGGCCGGGCCTGAAAGCACCGCGCCGGCGGGGGGGGCCCGGCCGGCGCGGAAGGGGCTTACTTGCGGCGCTTGCGCGTGCCGCCGCCGCCGGCGCGGGGCGGGGTGGGGGTGTTGGCGCCTTCGGCCGCGGGCGTTTCGGCTGCGGCCTTGACCGGGGCGGGGACTGCGGCCGGCTTGCGTTTCAGGCCGCGCTTGATGTTGCCGAAGATGTCGACCTCGACCCCCTGGCTGCGCATGATGATGTATTGCTGCGAGAAGGTCAGGACGTTGTTCGCGATCCAGTAGAGCACCAGGCCCGAGGCGAAGCTGCCCAGCATGAACATGAACACCCAGGGCATCCAGGCGAAGATCATCGCCTGCGTCGGGTCGGTCGGGGCCGGGTTGAGCTTTTGCTGCAACCACATGGTGATGCCCATCAGGATCGGCAGCACGCCGATCGACAGGAACACCGGCGCCCAGGCGACGTCATAGGGCAGCAGGCCGAACAGGTTGAGCCACGAGGTCGGATCGGGCGCCGACAGGTCGCGGATCCAGCCGATGAAGGGGGCGTGGCGCATCTCGATGGTGACGAACAGCACCTTGTAGAGCGAGAAGAAGATCGGGATCTGCACCAGGATCGGCAGGCAACCCGCGGCCGGGTTGACCTTTTCCTTCTTGTAGAGCGCCATCATCTCCATCTGGAGTTTCTGGCGGTCGCTGCCGGCGCGCTCCTTGATCTTCTCCATCTCGGGCTGGAGCTTCTTCATCTTCGACATCGCCACGAAGGACTTGTAGGCGAGCGGGAACAGCAGCGCCTTGATGATGAAGGTGAGCGCGATGATCGAGAAGCCCATGTTGCCGATCAGCCCCTGCACCCAGTTGAGCATCCAGGCGATCGGCTTGGTCAGGAAGTAGAACCAGCCCCAGTCGACCGAGTCGTAGAAGCGGTCGATGCCGAGGCTTTCCTCGTAGCCGGCGATGGTCGAAAGTTCCTTGGCGCCGGCGAACAGGTTGGTGACGATCTGCGCCGTGGCGCCCGCGGCCACCGTCATCACCGGCAGGCGCATCTCGGTGCGGAATTCGGGCAGGGCGCCGGGGATGACCTTGTAGACCGCACTGAACGCCTGGCCCGGGCGCGGCGCCAGCGTCGTCATCCAGTAATGGTCGGTGAAGCCGAGCCAGCCATTGCCGGTGACGGCCGTGGCCTCGACCGGGCCGCCCTCGAGCGGGTTGGCGGGCAGATCGAGCATGTCGTCATAGTCGACTTCCGACAGCGTGCCGTCGAACATGCCGACCGCGCCTTCGTGCAGGATGAAGAAGCCCATGCCCTGGGGCTCGCCGCGCCGGGCGATGTAGCCGTAGGGCGCGATCGAGACCGGGGCGCCGGTGGTGTTCTCGACCGACTGCGTCACGGTGAACATGTAGCGCGGATCGAGCGCCATGGTCTTGCGGAAGACCAGGCCCGCGCCATTGTCCCAGCGCAGCGTCACGGGGGTGTCGGGCGTGAGTTTCCCGCCGCTCTCGATCGTCCAGTCGGTGTTGGCGCCGGGCAGGGGGCCGGGGTCGCCCTCGGCCGCGCGCAGCCAGCCGTGGACGGCGTAATAGGGGTGTGCGGCGCCGGTGGGGTTCAGCAGCACCACGGTGTCGGAATTGGGGTCGAGCGTCTCGCGGTAATCCGACAGGTGCAGGTCGTCGATCCGCGCGCCGCGCAGCGCGATCGAGCCGGTCACGGCGGGCGAGGCGATCGCGATCCGCGGGCTGCGCCCGAGCGCGGCGCTGCGGTCGAGCGCCATGCCCGGCGCGTCGGCGACCGCGCCATCGGTGCCGGCAACCGTGCCCCCCGCGGGCGCCGCGCCGGTGGCGGGCGTGCCGGTGGCGTCGGCGGCGATCGGCGTTGGCGGCGCCGGCGGCGTCGTGAAGAACGCCTGCCAGGTAAAGATCACTGCCATCGACAGCACGGCCGCCAGAAGGAGGTTGCGTGTATCGCTCTTGTCGCCGCCCATCAGGGACTCCGTCTCAGACCACCGGGGGGTTCAACAGGGCGCGGGGCGCAAGGTCAAGGGGTTTCCGGGTCGCGTGCCCCGGCGATGCCGGCCGCGAGCCCGGCGAAGTCGAACAATCCGGGGTCGGCGAGGTGGCTGGGGCGCACATTGGTCAGCGCGCGGAACATCACCTGGCGCCGCCCGGGGGTGCGGCGCTCCCATTCGTCGAGCATGGCCTTGACCTGCGCGCGCTGCAGCCCCTCCTGGCTGCCGCACAGGTCGCAGGGGATGATCGGGAAGCCCATCGCCCGGGCGAAGCGGTCGCAGTCGGCCTCGGCGACATGGGCGAGCGGGCGCAGGACCAGAAGGTTGCCCTCCTCGTTCACCAGCTTGGGCGGCATCGCCGCCAGCCGCCCGCCGTGGAACAGGTTGAGCATGAAGGTCTCGAGGATGTCGTCGCGGTGGTGGCCGAGGACGATCGCTGCGCACCCTTCCTCGCGGGCGATGCGGTAGAGGTGGCCGCGCCGGAGCCGCGAGCAAAGCGCGCAGTAGGTCTTGGTCGAGGGCACCTTGTCGGTGACGATGGAATAGGTGTCGCGATACTCGATGCGGTGGGGGATGGCGTGGCGGGCGAGGAAGTCCGGCAGCACGCCGGCGGGGAAGCCCGGCTGGCCCTGGTCGAGGTTGCAGGCCAGCAGATCGACCGGCAGCAGGCCGCGCCACTGAAGCTCGATCAGGGTGCTGAGCAGCGTGTAGCTGTCCTTGCCGCCCGACAGGCACACCAGCCACCGCGCGCCGGGGGTGACCATGGCGTAGGTGTCGAGCGCCTCGCGGGTCTGGCGGACGATGCGCTTGCGGAGCTTGCGGAATTCCAGCCCCTGGGGGGCGGCGCGCAGGATCGGCGGCAGGTCGGCGCCGGGGGTGTCGCCGGGCGTGGCGCCGGGGATGTCGTCGCGCGGGTCATCGGGCATGTCATCGCGCGCGGCGCCGGGCGTGGCGGTCTGGGTGGCGATCTGGGCGGCGGCGATCCCGGCCATGTCCTGCATCTGGTCCCCGCGGCGGCGTGTGGCGTGCGGGGCGCACGCTATCACGCCGGGCGCCGCAGGGAAGCCCCGGCGGGCGCTCAGGTGCAGATCAGCCGGATGTCGGGGCCGGCGTGGTCGAGGCCGCTGATCATCAGCCCGGTGATGCCGGGGCGGTCGAACAGCGCGTGGGCGAGCGGGTTGACGAACACCGCCTCGACCCGGTTGCCGATGCCGCGCCCGCCGTCGAACAGGTCGTAGGTGCACAGCTCCTCGATCTCGGTGAGCGCGGCTTCGGTGAAGTCGATGGTGACGCCGTGTTCCTCGCGCACCGCCAGCAGGACGCGCTTCATGATGCTCTCGAAGATCAGCATCGCGGTGCTGGCGCGGATGAACTCGAAGATCACGATGTTCTGGCCGATGCGGTTGATCAGCTCGGGCCGCTTCAGCGTGATGCGGAAATGGTCGCGGATGGCGGCGACGAGCTTCTGCTCCATCTCGTCATAGCTGTCCGAGGGCAGCACGTTCATCGCCATGTTGGTCGAGCGGTCGTCGCCGACGATGCCCATGTTCGAGGTGAAGATGATGAGCGATTCCGAGAAGGTGACGGTCTCGCCGCGCTGGTCGGTGAGGCGGCCCTCGTCGACGATCTGGAGGAACTTGTCGAGGATGCGGGGGTGCGCCTTTTCGACCTCGTCGAACAGGAACACGCTGAAGGGCCGCGCGCGGGCGGCGTTGACCAGCTCGCCGCCGGCCTCGTGGCCGACATAGCCCGGGGGCGCGCCGATCAGGCGGCTTTCCGAGTTCTCGGAGCTGAATTCCGACATGTCGAAGCGGTGATAGGCGGTCTCGTCGCCGAACAGCAGTTCGGTGATCGCCTTGGCCAGCTCGGTCTTGCCGACGCCGGTGGGGCCGGCGAAGAACAGCACGCCGCGGGGGCGGTTGTGGCGGCTCGAGGTCTGCGCGCCGCTGAGGCCCATCACCGAGCGGGTGAGGATGTCGAGCGCCTTGCGGACCGCGTTGGGCTGGCCCTTGACGCGGCGGCCGAGGATCTCGGCGCCCTCGGCGATGCGGGCGCGCACGACGCCCGATTTCCACGGGTTGCGCGGCGTGCCGATGCGGTAGGCCTTGACCGCGTCCGAGACGCGCGCAAGGCCGATGCCCTCGGCGCGGGCAAGCTCGGCGATGGCGGCGACCGCGCGCAGGGTCAGCCCGTCGGTGTCGAGCGCGTATTGCTCGAGCGCCTTGGCGAGCTGGGCGGGGGGGATGGTCGCGTGGTCCGGGAAGCGGCGCGCGGCCTCGGTGGCGC
>JAVVFE010000027.1:9507-15649 GCA_032251175.1 Thermohalobaculum sp. | reverse complement strand
ATGATCAAATACGCCGCCAATGCCTTTCTCGCGACCAAGATCACCTTCATCAACGAGATCGCCGACCTCTGCGAGCGCACCGGCGCCGACGTGCAGCAGGTGGCCAAGGGCATCGGCCTCGACGGCCGGATCGGCGCGAAATTCCTGCACCCGGGCCCGGGGTATGGCGGCTCGTGCTTCCCCAAGGACACCTCGGCCCTCGCGCAGACCGGGCGCGAATTCGCCGCGCCCCTGCGCATCGTCGAGACCGTCATCGAGGTGAACGAGGCCCGCAAGCGCCGCATGGTCGCGCGTATCGCCGACGCGCTCGACCGTCAGGTCGCCGGCCGTCGGATCGCCGTGCTCGGCGTCACCTTCAAGCCCAACACCGACGACATGCGCGACGCGCCCGCGCTCACCATCGTGCCCGCGCTGATCGGGGCGGGCGCCGAGGTCCGCGTCACCGACCCGCAGGGCCGCAAGGAGGGCGCGGCGCTCCTGCCCGGCGCCACCTGGCATGACAGCGCCTATGACGCGGCACGCGACGCCGACGCGCTGGTGATCCTCACCGAATGGAACGAGTTCCGCGCCCTCGACCTGCCCCGCCTGCGCGGCCTGATGCGGGGCGATGCCATGGTCGACCTGCGCAACATCTACCTGCCACGCGACGCGCGCGCCGCCGGGTTCCGCTACAGCTCGGTCGGACGGACCTGACTGAGAGGCGCACATGACCTCAGGCACCGCATACACCAACCCCGACGGGACGCCGCCGGTCCTCGTCACCGGCGCCGCGGGCTTCATCGGCTTCGCCATCGCCCAACGCCTGCTGTCGGCCGGGCGCGCGGTGGTCGGCATCGACAGCCTCAACGACTATTACGACCCGGCGCTCAAGCAGGCCCGCCTCGACCGGCTAAACCTGCACCGCGGCTTCGCGTTCGAGCGCCTCGACATCGCCGACAGCACCGCCATGGCCGCGCTGTTCGCCCGGCACAGGCCCAGGCTCGTCGCCCACATGGCGGCGCAGGCGGGGGTGGGCTATTCGATGCGGAACCCGCTCGCCTATGGCGCCTCGAACCTGACCGGCTTTCTCAACATCCTCGAAGGCTGCCGCGCGGCCGGCACCGGGCACCTGGTCTACGCCTCGTCCAGTTCGGTCTATGGCGGCAATGCGCGCGTGCCGTTCAGCGAGCACGACAGCGTCGACCACCCCGTCAGCCTCTATGCCGCGACCAAGAAGGCGAACGAGCTGATGGCGCACAGCTATGCCGCGCTCTACGGCCTGCCGATGACCGGCCTGCGGTTTTTCACCGTCTATGGCCCCTGGGGGCGGCCCGACATGGCGGTCTGGACGTTCACCCGAGCGATCCTGGCGGGCGAGCCGATCGCGGTGAACAACCACGGCCGGATGTGGCGCGACTTCACCTATATCGACGACATCGCCGAGGCGGTGGTGCGCCTGCTCGACCAACCGGCCGCGCCCGATCCCGCCTTCGACCGCATGAAGCCCGATCCGGCGACAAGCTGGGCGCCGCACCGCGTCATGAACATCGGCAACCGGCGGTCCGAGGCGCTGATGGACCTGATCGGCCTGATCGAGGCCGAGACCGGCCGCAAGGCCGTGCTCGATCTGCGGCCGATGCCCCCGGGCGAGGTCGTCGCGACCGCGGCCGATACCTCCGCGCTCGAGGCCGCGATCGGTTTCCGCCCGGCAACGCCGCTCGCCGACGGCATCGCGCGCTTCGTGCGCTGGTACCGCGACCACCACGGCTGCTAGCTGTGGGCTTTCGGCAGGATGCCCACTCGGACCTGACCGGGGAGACTGGAGTTACCAAGCTTCAGCCTGCTCGAAGAAGGGCCGGAATGAACATGCGCAAGAAGGCCCGTTTGCCGCTCGGTCGAGCGCGGCCGGTGAAGAAGATACCGAGCGGACAGGCACCGGAAGGCGCCGCACAACTCGCAGCCGTCTGCCGCACGATTTGGGCTGAACACACCCGCTGAGGATCGCGCCGCGCCGGCCAGACGCACGCGGTTCCTCTCACAACTCCTGCCGCATCACGTCGAGCACCAGCACATCGGCCACCTTGTCGCCCAGAATCGTTCGCGCCACCACGCGCAGATTGCGGCGCATCTCCTCGATCACGCGGGCATCGGTGTAGGTCTCGTCGAATGCGCCGGTGTAGGACATGGCGAAAAGCTCCCGCAGGAATGCGTCGCGCAGGCGCGGCTGCATCCGCTGCGCGGCGTCGCTCAATTCCGACGGGACATCGATGGCAAGTTCGAACAGGATCAGCGCCCGCGTCGTCTGGCCATGCACGATTGGCACGATCAACTGGCGTCCGACCGTGACGAAGCTGCGCTGTCCGCTCGCATCCCCGGGCGCATGACGCGTCACCGCGGCGCTGGCTGCGGGGCCATCGGCAGGACCCCCGGCGGCACGATGCGCGCCCGCCGCATCCTCGCCCGCACCGTCGCCCTCAGCCTCGGGTGCCGCCGCGGTCGGCGTGTGCCCCACGCCTGCCGGCGGTGCGCCGGGCGCACCATGCGCCTCGGCCGCGGGCGGCGGTGCAAGAAAGGCCGCGCCCAGCCCCCCAGCAGCCCCCCCGACCACCAGCAGGACCAGCAGGACAAGAAACTTCCGCATGCTCGCCTCCTCAGAAGGGCACGATCAGATCGACGACCTGCTGGCCGATCCGGGGTTGCTGAAAATCTGTGATCTGGCCCCGCCCGCCATAGACGATGCGCGCGTCCGCAATCTTGTCATAGGTGATCTCGTTGCGGCGCGAGACGTCCTCGGGGCGAACGATGCCGCTGACCTGCAATTCCCGCAGCTCGAAGTTCACGCGCACCTCCTGACTGCCGCGGATGATCATGTGGCCGTTGGGCAGCACGTCCTGCACCGTTGCCGCGAGGCGCAGCGTGATCTCCTCGTCGCGCTGAACCTCGCCGGTGCCGGTCGAGGCCGAGCTGCCGCTGGCCGACACCGCCGGGCTCAGCGTGCCGGAACCCGGCAGGATCACGTCGGCGATTGCCGGGATCCCGAACAACGCCGAGACCCCGACCTCGTCCGACCCGCTTCGCGCCCGCGTCGTCTCGTTCGAGAGTTGCGCCTCGTCGTCGATCTCGACCACCACCGTGACGATGTCGCCGCGTCCGCGCGCGCGCCGGTCGCCGAACAGCGACTGCGGCCCCGACTGCCACAACGAGGCGGGCGTCAGCGCAATCGCCGGGGCAGCAGGCGCGCCGGCCAGCGCCAGGCGCTCGGGCGCCGGCGGCGGCGCCGACATCTTCACCTCGGCGCCGGGGGGTGTCATGGTCGGCGGCCGCCCCAGATGATCGAACTGCCCCGCGCAGCCCATCGCCAGCAGGGGCAAGGCCAGCGCGATTGTGGCAAGCCCGCGCCTCATCGCCGGATCTCGACCAGGGCGGGCGCCGTCACACGGGCGACCACCGACTGGCGCGATTCGAGATTCAGCACCTGGATGCGCTCGCCCGCGCCACCCGCCTCGAGCGCCCGTCCCTCGGCCCGGATCTCGAGGCCGCTGCGCAGGAACCGCATGGTCACGACGTCGTTGCGCCGCACCAGGGTCGGCGGCCCCAGATCCGCGGGGTTCACCGGGCGCCCGGCATAGATCACCCGCCGGGTCTCGAGGCCGATCATGCCGTCGCGCAGCGCCGCGGCCTCGCCTTCGGCGATGCCAAGGTCGGTGTCCGCAAGAACCGTGCCCGATGGAAGGGTGCGCCGTGCCGTGACATCGGCCGCACCCGCTATGGCAGCGGATAGCCCCGCGAACAGCGCGGCCAGCGCCAGCACCCGGGGCATCACCGGATCCTCGTGGTGGCCGACAGCATCTCGTCGGCGGCGGTCATCACGCGGGCATTCAGCTCGTAGCCGCGCTGCGCCTCGATCAGCTCGGTGATTTCGGCGACCACGTCGACAGAGCTTTCCTCCAGGAACTTCTGCCGGACCGTGCCCCGCCCCTCGAGCCCCGGCTCGCCGATCAGCGGGTCGCCCGAGGCCTCGGTCTCGACGAACAGATTGTCGCCGATCGCCTCCAGCCCCTTCTGGTTGACGAAACTGGCCAGTGTCAGCGTGCCGATCTGCTGCGCCTGGACCTGATCGGCGAAGCGGGCGAAGACCGTCCCGTCGGCGTTGATGACGATCTCGCGCGCTTCCTCGGGCACCGTGATGGCGGGCACCAGCGGATAGCCCTCGGCGGTGACGACCTCGCCATCGCCGGTGACCTTGAAGGCGCCGTCGCGGGTATAGGCGCTGGTCCCGTCGGGCATCTCGACCTCGAAATAGCCCATGCCCTCGATGGCGAGGTCGAGTTCCCCTCCGGTCTGGCGCAGCGCGCCCTGCTTCACCTCCATCGCAACCGAGGCGGTGCGCACGCCAAGGCCGATCTGGACGCCCGCAGGCAGCACTTCGCCGGTTCCCGCGACGATCGCGCCCGGCGCGCGCAACTGCTGGTAATGCAGATCCGCGAAATCGGCCCGCCGGGCGTTGTAACCCGTCGTGCTCATGTTCGAGATATTGTTGGCGGTCACGTCGACCCGGGTCTGCTGGGCGGACATGCCGGTGGCGGCAATCTTCAGGGCCTGCATTCTTGCACCTCGCGACGGCGTTGTTGGGCGAGTCCGGTTTCCGCCTCAGACTGCCCTGCCAAGGGTTTCCAGAACGTTGCGAATGCGGCTGTCGTGATCCTCGATCAGCGCCTGCGCGCGTTCATAGGACCGGGTGACCTCGATCATCCGCGCGATCTCGGTCACCGGATCGACATTCGAGCCCTCGAGCGCGCCCTGGCGGATGCGGGCGCCCTCGACCGGCTCGGGCGCTTGGTCGGTGATGAAGGCCGCACCCGCGGCGCGGATCGATGCGCCGTCGGCCGGGCGCATCACCGCGATCTGCGCGATCGGACCCGCCGCGCCGGCGATCGTCCCGTCGGCACCGATCAGGATCTCGCCCGCATCATTCGGCACCAGGATCGGCGCGCCGCCGGTGTCCAGCAGCGGCTCGCCCGCCGGCGAGACCAACACCCCCTCGCGCGAGATCTGGAACGCGCCCGCCCGGGTCAGCACCGGCACGCCTGCGCGATCGAGCATGAAATACCCCTCCCGGCCCTCGATCGCGAGATCGAAGCTGCGGCCGGTGACCGACAGCGGCCCCGGCATGCTCGAGGCGAACCGCCCGTTCAGGTCGCCGATCGACACGCTGTCGCCGGTTTGCGTTGCCGCCACGAACTCCGAGAACACCAGCCCCTCGCGGCGGAAGCCCGCGGTCGCCAGGTTCGCGACGTTGTTGGCAATCGTCGTCAACTCGAGGTCGAGCCCGCGCTGGCGGTTCAGAACCACCGAGGAAAGCAGATCATCCATCGCCGAGTATCCTTCTGATCCGATCGACATCGCTGCGCGCCGTCTCGAGCGCGGCATCGATCCGTGCCGTCATGTCACCCGAGGCCGGTCTGCCCGCAGTCGTTTCGCCCGCAGTTGCCTCGCCCGCAGTCGTCTTGCCCCCGACCGTCCCGCCCCCGACCATCTGGTCCGCGACCGCATCGACCGCGCCCACCGTCAGCGGTGCGCTCGGGGAAGGCGATGCACCAGACGCCGTCGCGTCATCGGCCGCAGCAAGACGCGCGGTGGGCGGACGCGCCGTCCCGGTCGAGGCGGCTTGCGGCGGCGATCCCATCGCAGCCGCCCCGCCCTCCGGGCCATCTGACCCCACCGCTCCACCCGGCTCGCCTGCCACCGCGGCAGTGGCCAGCGGGACCTCCGCCGACCCCAGCCAGGCTTCGACCGCCGGGTCGCGATAGGGCGCCGCGGCCCGGATCAGCGCCGCGCGGAACTGCGCGTCATCGAGGTCCTGCGGCTCCAGCACGCCTTGCGCCAGCACCGGCGTGCCGATCTCGGCATAGGACAGCGCCAGCGCCCGGCGGAATGCCGGGTGGGTCACCGCCGCCTCGAATCGCTCCGGCGCATCGGCATGCAGCAGCGCCAGCGGCCGCCCGGCAATTTCCGCACCCTCCTCCGCATCGAGCCCTGCAAGTGCGTCAGCATAATCCGCGGTGGCGATCAGGCCGCGCTGCAGCCCGTGCGACAGCAGCGACAACGCCGCGCCGCGGCCCTTGGTCCGGGCCTCCAGTGTTGCCTCCGCCCGCAGCGCCGC
>JAVVFE010000027.1:0-9407 GCA_032251175.1 Thermohalobaculum sp. | reverse complement strand
GCAAGCGTCGCCGAAACCCGGCCGCGCAGTTCGGCCGGCAATGTCTCGAGCACTGCGGGCGCGGTCCCGATCTCACCCATCGCCTCGCCGCTGCGGCCCGCGAGCGCCAGCGCAAAGCCGCGCCACAACCCGTGCGCGCCGCCGCATCCCGGCCGCGCCAGCAGCCCCGGAAGGCCCGCGACCCGAAAATCGATCAGCGCCGAGAGGCTCTCGATCACCTCCGCCTCGGGTCCGCGGTCCAGAAAAAGCTGCGCCAGCGCCGCGGCTTCGACCCCGAGCCCCGCGGCCAGATAGAGCCGTGCAGCTGCAGCCACGGCCGCCGGATCCGGCCGGTCGAATTCCCCCAGCAGCATCGTGCGCCGGGCCTGAATCATGGCCTCCCCCGCCGAGGCAGGCTCGACCGGCAGTGTCAGCAGCGCGTCCGGCACGCAGTGTGGCTCGGCGCGCGCCACCGCCACCGGGGCAGCCGGGTGCCCCGTGGCCGGTATGTCATGCTCCCGCGGGCTATCGGCGGCCCTGGGCGCCGGCGGGCCGGCCGCGGCATTCGGTGTGCCCGCCGGCGTCGTGCCCGCCGGCGTCGCATCCGCGCGCACGACCGGCACAGGCGCCGCCACCTCATCCGGGACCGCATGATCCGCCGTGGCAGGCCCAGCGGCTGCCGGAACGTGACCCGGAGCCTGATCCTCTCTCAGGGGTGCGGACGCTGATGCTGCGGCAAGCGCCGGCTCCGCCACAGGCGCGGCGGCGTGCGGATCCGGTGCGGCGATATCGGGAACCGCTGTGGCCTGCGCCGCCATCGATGTCCGCAGAGGGTCGTCGCGGAACACCACGATGCCGGCCTCGGCGGCTTCGGCCAGCCGCTGGCGCAGGATCTCGCCCACGGCGCCGATGTCGAGCACCGCCGCGCCGCCGCCCTCGGCAGGGACCGGGTCGGCCGCCCCGGCCCCCGCTCCAGAGACAGCCCCGGAGACAGCTACCGTCGGCGCGCCGCCATCCGCCTCGGAGACCGCCACGACCGCACCGGCCGGCCCGCCCGAGCGTCCCGGCGCCTGCGCGATCTGATCTGCGGGGGTGGCCGCCGCAGCGTCGCCGCTGCCCGACCCCGACACCGCGCCCGCCTCCCCCGCCGTCTCGCCAGCCCAAGGCCCGCGCGGAACCGGCGGCAGGGCGAAAATGGGGCCCAGCGCCATGCGCCCGGGCGCCCCCGCGGGCTTCAGCGGCACCGCCGCGACGGTCCCGGGCGGCTCGGGCAGTTCACCGTCATCGGCCGCACGCGCGGCCTCGCACGTCAGGGCCGCAAGGAGCGCGGCGACACACCAGCCCAGGCCAGACCCCGACATCACGCCGCCTCCTGCGCCGCGTGCAGGCGGGCTTCCATCTCGTCGAAGTTCAGGCGCAGGGCTGCGGGCAGGTTCTGGCGTGCCACCTCGATGCAGATCGGCGGGCTGTGGCGGTGCATGTTCGCGACCATCGAGTCGCGGATCGTCTCGTAGAACTTGTGATCGCCCTCGATGATGCTGCGGATGCGGTTCGCCAGCGGCCCGACGATGCCGTAGGACAGGAAGACGCCCAGGAAGGTGCCGACCAGCGCGCCCCCGATCATCTTGCCCAGAATTTCCGGCGGCTGGTCGATCGAGGCCATGGTCTTGATCACCCCCAGCACCGCCGCGACGATGCCCAGCGCCGGCAACCCGTCGGCCATCACCTGCAGGGCGTGCGAGCCGTGCAGGTCATGCGCCAGCTTGCCGTCCAGTTGCTTGTCCAGCACGGCCTCCAACTGGTGCGGGTCGTCGTAGTTCATCGTCCCCATGCGGATCGTGTCGCTGATCAGCGCCACCGCCGCGGCATCGGCCAGAATGCGGGGATAGGCCCGGAACAACGGCGATTCGGCCGGGCGCTCGATCTGCGCCTCCACCGCCACCGGATCGCGCCGCGCGACACGGATCAGGGCGAACAGCAGGGCCAGCAGATCGGCGTAATCGTCCTTCTTCCAGTGCGGCCCCTTCAACCCCCGGGCCACGTCCTTCAGCGTCGCCTTCAGGGCATGACTGTCGTTGGCCACGATCAGGGCGCCCGCCGCCGCGCCGCCGATGATCATCAGCTCGAACGGCAGGGCATGCAGGATGATCCCGATCTTCCCGCCGGCGGCGACATACCCGCCGAAGACCATGACGAAGGTGATCGCAACGCCGATGACGCTTCCCATGCGCGACCCTCCTGCTCAAGCCCGGCGCACGATCTGGCGGCTCATCGTGCCGGCACCGCCGGGGCGGCCGAGGCGTCCGCCCGCAGGTTGCGGCCGGCCAGCAGAAGGCTGACGGCATAAGCGCGCTCGGGCTTCATGTTCGACAGGATCGACGCCGCGCTTTCGACCCGCAGCTCGCCCAGGAATCCGGCGGCAAAGCTCGGCTCCATCTCGTCGAAGATCCGCCCCGCCTCCTTCGGCTTCATCGCCTGGTAGACATTCGCGAGCTGGCGCACATCCTCGGCCGCGGCACCGCGCGCACCGGCCGCCTCGGTCTCGAGCGCGCGGCGCAATCCCTCCAACTCGTCGAGCCGGCTGCGCAACCGCGCCTCGACCGCCTCGAGCTCGCGCGCCCGCGCATCCAGCGCCCCTTCCCGCTCGTTCAGCCGCGCCGCCTGGCGCTGCAATTCCGAGACCAGCGACCCGGTCGCCGCCGCTGGAGGGGCCCCCGGGCGCTCGTCGGCGGGGGCGACCCGGTTGCCGAAGCCGTCGTCGCGGATGGCCGGCAGGCCTGCAACCACATCGCCCGCGCGCAATGCTGCCGAAAGCATGAACCCCGCGGCCAGCACCGTCAGGGCCCCGGACCGGGTTTGCGGAATGGGTTTCACAGCGTCATCCTTTCAACCTTCAGCACATCGCCCCCCGCCCATTCGCTCGCGCGCGGAACGGAACTCATGTCGAAATCGTCGTCCGCACCCGGGTCCGGCAGTGTCTCGCCGGCCGGGCCGGCCGGGGCGCCCGCCTCGATCTCGACCCCCTCGAACAGGCTCGCGGCCCCCGGCGCCGCGGCCAGGCCGTCCTGCACCCGCCGGTCGGCGCGATAGAGCGCATCGAGCGTCTTCTCGGCATCCGCCGCGGCGGCGGCCAGGTCGTCGGTCAGCCGGCGCGCCCGCGCGGTCTCGCGCGTGATCCGCTCGCCCGAAAGCTGCGCCTCGCGCCGCATGTCATCCAGCCGCGCCTGGGTCTGGCCAAGCGCACCGCGGGTCTCCTCGATCGCCGTGCTCAGCGCCTGGATCTTCTCGCCGATGCCCTCGTCGGCACGCCCGAACCGGCGCAGCCGCCCGGCCAGGATGAAGCAATAGAGCCCGGTGGTCAGCGCCGTCAGAAACAGCAGCCCGTCGGCAACGAGTTCCATCGCCCTCTCCTCAGCTCAGAACGAATTCCTGGATCAGGACGTCACGGATCGCCCCCGGCGGCGCGACCAGTTGCACGCGGCGCAGCATCTGCACGCGCAGCCGGGCCATCGCGCGCGGCATCTCGAATTCCCGCTCGTCGACCGCGCGCAGGAAGGTGTTGAGCACATCGACCACCCGCGGCACGACGTCGCCCACCGCCTTCTCCGCCCCGGCCGCAACCTCGAGCTGCAACGCCACGCGCAGATGCCGCGCCCGCGCCTCCGGGCCCAGCGACACGGTGAGCGGCTCGAGCGCCACGAAGCTCGGCGCCGCCCAGTCGTCGAGGGCAGACCGCTCCGCCGCGGCATGCTCGGCGAGCGCCGCGGGCAACGGAATCATCCCCGAATGCACGGCATAGAACGCTCCCCCACCGCCACCAAGAAGGCTGAGAAGACCAGCAATCAGAAAGCCTTTCCGGCCTTTCCTGCCATCCTTCTCGCTCATCCGTGCCTCCCGTCCCCGGGGCCGGCCCCGGGCCCCTGCTGCACCCGGCATAGCCCGAATCCCCTAAACCGATTCTTAAGTTTGTTCGCGTCTCGTTCGCTCATCAGCAGGGCCGGGTGTCGGCCGCGTTCAGAAGGGCGCGTGGGGATGGACAGACTGGGTGCAGCATGGCGGGCGCTGGACACGCGGCGGCGGGTCATCTTCGCCGGTGCGGTCGTCGCTGCGTTGGCGGCGATGCTCGCGCTGGGCCAGATGGCGGCGCGGCCCGGCATGTCGTTGCTGTATTCGGGTCTCGATCCGGCCACCGCAGGCGAGGTGATCGGCGCGCTCGACCAGATGCAGATCGTGTCCGAGGTGCGGGGCGATGCGATCTATGTGCCCGCCGACGCGCGCGACCGGGTGCGCCTTGCCCTCGCCCGCGACGGCATGCCCCGCCAGGGCCAGGCGGGCTACGAGCTGCTCGACCAGATCTCGGGGTTTTCCGCCACCACCGACATGTTCGACGCCGCCTACTGGCGCGCGCGCGAGGGCGAACTGGCGCGCACCATCCTCGCCTCGCCGGGGGTGCGCGCGGCGCGCGTCCACATCGCCGCGCCCAGCCGGCGCCCCTTCGCGCGGACCAGCGCGGGGCCGACCGCCTCGGTCACAGTGACGATGTCGGGCGGTGCGCTCGGCGCCCAGCAGGCCACCGCTTTCCGCTATCTGGTTGCGCTCGCGATCGCCGGGCTCGCCCCCGAACAGGTCGCGGTGATCGACAGCCGGGCGGGCATGATCCTCGCCCCCGGCAGCGACAGCCCGGCGATGGACGCCGCCACCCAGGGCGCCGACCGCGAACTGCAACTCAAGCGGCAGATCGAGGAGATGCTCGAGGCCCGCGTCGGCCGCGACAAGGTCCGCGTCAGCGTCGCCGTCGAGACCGAGCGCGAGACCGAAACCATCAGCGAAAAGACCATCCAGCCCGACTCGCGCGTCACCATCCACTCCGACACCGAGGAGGTCACCGACACCTCAAGCGGCACCAACCCCTCGGTCACGGTCGCAAGCAACCTGCCGGCGGGCGAGGCCTCGCAGGGCGCCGAGCGCCAGAGCGCGCGCAGCGAGACCCGCGAGAAGGTGAACTACGACTATTCCGAGGTCCGTCGCGAGCGGGTGCGCCAGCCGGGCGCCGTGCGCCGGCTCAGCGTCGCCGTGCTGGTCGACGGCGTGACCGCGGCCGATGCCTCGGGCAATCTGGTCTGGCAGCCCCGCCCGCCCGAGGAGCTGGCGGCGCTGCGCGATCTGGTGATCGCCGCGGCCGGCTTCGACGAGGAGCGGGGCGACATCGTCACGGTCGAGAGCCTCGCCTTCCAGCCCTCGGGCCAGGCGGGCGAGCTGGCCGAGGCCGATCCGGTCGGCCAGTTCCTCGCGCGCAACGCGCTCCAGCTCGTCCAGCTCGGCGTGCTGGCGCTGGTGGTGCTGATCCTGGCGCTCACCGTGATCCGGCCGCTTCTGGCCAGCGCCCGAAGCGCCGCGCCCGCGCCCGCGCTCCCAGCCCCGCTCGGCACCGGCGCGACCGGGCTGCCTGCGATCGCGGATGCGACCGAGGCGGCAAACCTGGCCGAGGCGGCGACCCGCAGCCTCAGCATCCCCGACCGCGACTCGCTCATCCGCCTGGTGACCGAGCGGCCGCAGCAGAGCGCGGCGATGCTGCGCGAATGGCTCGAAGCAACCGACGAGGAGGCAGCCTGATGCGGCTGGAGCAGTTCGACGAAGGCAGCCCACCCGGCGAAGCGGGCGCGGCGCGGGCGGCGCCGGCGCGCGAGATCCCCGGCACCGACGAGGCCGCCCGCCGGGCGCAGGCCGCGATCGCCACGCATCTCGGCGAGGCGCAGGCCGCCGCCGCCGCCCACCGCGTGGCCGAGGCGCAGGCAGCGCGGCTGTGCGACGCCCTCGGCGACGCCCTCGGCGGACTTCGCGCCCGCATCGACGGGCTCACGGCAAGCTGGGCCGAGGCGGTCTCCGACGCCGCGCGCGCCTGTCTCCCCAGCCTTGCCGCCACCGGCTTTGCCGCCGAGGTCGCCGACGCCGCCCTGCGCATCGCACGCCGCGCCGAGCTGCCGCACATCCGCATGCGCCTCGCCCCCGCCCAGGCCGAGGCCGTGGCCGCGCGCCTTGCCGGGCAGGCCGGCGCCGAGGCCCTGACCATCGAACCCGACCCCGCCCTGCCGGACGGGCGCGTCCTGCTCGACTGGGAGGATGGTGGTGCCACGATCGACCGGGCTCGGCTCGAGCAGGCGGCCCAGGCCGTGCTCGAGCACCACCTCGCCCGCCTCAGACCCAAGGACACCCCCGCCGAGGAGCCCCCCCATGAGCGGAACTGACCCTGTGACCAACCCCGCCCCGCACACCGCCGAGCCTGCCGGCGCCACCCCGATCCTCGACCACCGCGACACCAGCCCCGAGGGGCAGTACCGCCGCGCGATCTTCTCGGTCCCGATCGACGTGGTGGTCGCGGTGGGCCACGCCCAGCCGGTGATTGGCGAGCTTCTGGCGATGCGGCGCGACACCATCCTGCCGCTGTCCAGCCGGGTCGATGACCCGGTGCAGATCATGGTCGGCGATCGCGTGATCGCGCGCGGCGAGCTCGAGGAAATGGGCGAGGATGGCGGCCGCCTCGCCGTCCGCCTGACCGAGGTTGTCGATGTCTCGGACCTGTTCTGACGCCGTGGCGGCGCGGCTGGCATGGGGGGGGGCGGCCGTGGCCGCGGGCATCCTCGCGCTGCCCGCCGCCGCCGCGGCGCAAAGCGTCTCGATCGACCTCGGCAATGGGGCCGGGATGACGGGTCAGGTGATCCAGCTCTTTCTTGCCATCACCGTGCTCAGCATCGCGCCCGGGATCGCGATGATGGTGACCTGCTTTCCCTTCATGGTCACCGTGCTCGCGATCCTGCGTCAGGGCCTCGGGTTGCAGCAGTCGCCGCCGAACATGCTGATCGTGACCCTCGCCCTGTTCCTCACCTGGTTCGTGATGGAGCCGGTGTTCTCCGAGGCATGGACCGCCGCGCTCGGCCCGCTGACCGAAGGCCTGATCACTCCAGCCGAGGCATGGGAGCGCGGCATCCCGCCGTTTCGCGGCTTCATGGAGGGCCGCGTGAACCCCGGCACGATCACCGAGCTTGCCGCCGCCGCGCCCGGGCGCAGCGCCGAACTGGTCGCGGGCCAGCCGGTGCCGCTGTCGATCCTGGTGCCCGCCTTCATGCTCTCCGAGATCGAGCGCGGCTTCGAGATCGGCTTCATGATCTTCCTGCCGTTCCTGATCATCGACCTCGTGGTCGCCTCGGTGCTGATGTCGATGGGCATGATGATGGTCCCGCCGGTGGTGGTCTCGCTGCCGCTGAAACTCGCCTTCTTCGTGGTGGCCGATGGCTGGTCGCTGGTCGCGGGCGCGCTGATCCGGGGGTATGCGTCATGAGCGCGCGAAACGACGCCCGCACCGAGGCCGGCAAGGCGCTCGCCCAGCGCACCGGCGCCGAGCGCAGCCCCACCCTGCCCGAGGGCCTCAGCCGGCCGGAGAAGGCCGCCGTGATCATCGGCGCGCTGGGGCCCGATGCGGCCGGACCGCTGCTCGAACTGATGGACGAGAGCGCGCTGCGCGCCTTCACGGCGGCGATGTCGCGCCTCAGGCGGGTCGATGCCAACGACGTGCGCCACACCATCGCGGAATTCCTCGACGCGCTCAACCAGTTCGACACCACGGTGCGCGGCGGGCTGGGGCGCGCGCGCGAGATGCTCGAGCCCCATGTCAACGAATCGGTGCTCAACCGGCTGCTCGACGATGTCGACACGCCCTCGGTCAACAACGTCTGGAAGAAGCTCACCAAGGTCAGCGAGGACGCGCTGGCCGACTTCCTGGTGCGCGAACACCCGCAGACCGCCGCCGTGATCCTCTCGAAGCTCGGCGTCGAGCATGCCGCGCGCGTGCTCAACCGCTTCGAGCCCGACCGGGCGCGCGACGTGGTGATCGGCATCACCCGCGCCTCCAGCCTCGATCCCAACGTGATCGAGGCGATCGGCGTCTCGGTCAGCCGCGACTTCCTCGCCGGGCACCAGCACGGCACCCCCCGGCGCAACCCGGCCGAGCGGGTGGGCTCGATCCTCAACTACGCCAGCGCCGAGATCCGCGACCATGTGCTCGACGCCATCGAGGCCAGCCAGCCCGCCTTCGCCGAGGAGATCCGCCGAAAGATGTTCACCTTCGAGGACATCCCCAAGCGTGTCGAGCCGCGCGACGCCAGCCTCATCGTCCGCCAGGTGGATCAGGACGCGCTGCTCAGGGCGCTGCGCCACACCACCGACCAGAGCCCCGAGGCGGTCGAGTTCATCCTCGGCAACATCTCGAGCCGGGTGGCCGAGCAGCTCCGCCAGGAACTCGCCGATGTGCCGCGCCCCCGCCGCAAGGATGGCGAGGCCGCCCAGGCCGAGGTCGTCGCCGCCGTCCGCGCGCTGGAGGCCGAGGGCCGGCTGCGCCTGATCGCGCTCGAAGAAGACGTCTGACGCGGCGCCCCGGGTCGATCCGCGCGCCCGCGCCCCGACGCGGTCCGGGCTGCCGGACGGCGCCCGCGCCCCGACACAACCCGGCGCGTTCCCGACCATGCGGCGGGCGGCGCCCGAGCCGCCAAATCGACACTGCCCCGGCCTGTGCTGCGACCGCGCCGGGGCGGCGCAGCCGGGCAGCACCGCCCGCGTCCGGCCATTGCGCGAGGCGCCGCCAGCCCCGGACCTGCGCCAAACCGTAATATTCCGTTAAAACCGGCGCCAAAACATCCGCATCAAGTAACATTTGTTGACGCTCAATGCCGATCGGGTTACCTCTTTTCAGTCAGGTTGACGGCTGTGGTTCGACGCGTCGATGGGGAATGGCTTTGCCCGAGCGTTTTTCGTGCATGGTCTGGGGTATGTGTAAATGAACACCAAGTTCGATGGCGCGGGCATCGCCATCGCAGTTGCCGACCGCGACAGGCCGATCCCTCTCGGCCAGGCGGCGCGCATGCCCTCGCTTCTCGGAAGCACGGCCAAACGTCTCGTCGACATCGTCTGCGGCATCCTCGGCCTCGCTGTCATCGCCATCGCCGGCGCGGTGCTCTGGGCCGCCAACCCGATCTGGAACCCCGGCCCGCTGTTCTTCTGCCAGACCCGCATGGGCAAGGACTGCAAGCCGTTCACCGCGATCAAGTTCCGCACGATGCGCGAGGCCCACGGCCCGACCCGCGGCCCCGACGATCCGCTCGAGCATGACCGCATCACCGCGCTCGGCCGCCTGCTGCGCCGCACCCGGCTCGACGAGATGCCGCAAGTCATCAACATCCTGCGCGGCGAGATGAGCCTGATCGGCCCGCGCCCCGATTACTGGCCCCATGCCGTCGCCTATGTCGAGCGCGTTCCCGGCTATCGCGAGCGCCACCGGGTCAAGCCCGGCATCACCGGGCTCGCACAGGTCAGCCTCGGCTATGCCGAAGGGGTCGAGGCGACGTTCCGCAAGGTGCGCTACGACCTCGCCTATCTCG
>JAVVFE010000026.1:0-15798 GCA_032251175.1 Thermohalobaculum sp. | reverse complement strand
GGCGCCGAGGCGCTCCGGCGGATGCGGCCGCGGATGCAGATGATCTTCCAGGACCCGCACGCCTCGCTCAATCCGCGCATGACGGTGGGCTCGATCGTCGCCGAACCCTTGTCCGAGCACGGCACGCTGCGCGGCGCGGCGCGCCAGCGCAAGGTCGAGGCGCTGCTCGACGCCGTCGGCCTGAACCCCGATTTCGCCAACCGCTACCCGCACGAATTCTCGGGCGGCCAGCGCCAGCGCATCGGCATCGCGCGCGCGCTCGCGCTCGATCCCGACTTCATCGTCTGCGACGAGCCGATCGCAGCCCTCGACGTCTCGATCCAGGCCCAGGTGGTCAACCTGCTGGAAGAACTGCAGGAACGCCTCGGCCTGACCTACCTGTTCATCAGCCACGATCTCAGCATGGTGCGCCACATCGCCGACCGGGTGGCGGTGATGTATCTGGGCAAGATCGTCGAGCTGGCCCATCGCGACCAGCTCTACACCTCCCCCAAGCACCCCTACACCCAGGCGCTGCTGTCGGCCGTGCCGATCCCGAACCCGAAGATCGAGGCGACGCGGCGCCACATCATCCTGCAAGGCGACGTGCCCAGCCCGGCCAACCCGCCCTCGGGCTGCCGCTTCCGCACCCGCTGCCCGATCGCCGAGGCGCGCTGCGCCGCCGAAGAACCCGCCTGGCGCAAACTTGCCGACGGGCGCCACGTCGCCTGCCACTTCGCGACATGACCGGGGCCGCGATGGGGCAGAAACCGCTTCACAGGGAGGAAAAGACCCGCATACCATCCCGGGACGTGCCGCTCCAGAGCACGACGGACGACCGCAACCAACAGGGAATCCAACCATGACACCGCTTCGACGCCTCCTCGTCGCCAGCGCCGCCTTCGCGGCCCTGACCGCCCCGGCCGCACACGCCCAGCGCGGCGCCGATGGCCAGCTCAACATCATCTACTGGCAGGCCCCCTCGACCATGAACCCGTTCCTCTCGGGCGGGACCAAGGAGGTCGAGGCCGCCTCGATGGTGATCGAGCCGCTGGCCAGCTACGACAACGACGGCAACATCGTGCCCCGCCTCGCGGCCGAACTGCCCACGGTCGAGAACGGCGGCGTCTCGGCCGACCTCACCTCGATCACCTGGAAGCTCAAGCCCGGGGTGAAGTGGTCGGACGGCAGCGACTTCACCGCCGCCGACGCGGTCTTCACCTGGCAATACTGCACCGCGCCCGACGGCGGCTGCGCGCAGTCGTCCTACTTCGAGGGCGTCGCCAACATGGAGGCGGTCGACCCGCTGACCCTGAAGATCACCTTCTCCGAGCCCAAGCCGTTCCCCTACACCGCCCTGGTCGGCGCCGAATCGCCGATCATCCAGAAGAAGCAGTTCGAGAACTGCATGGGCGCCAAGGCCCCCGAATGCACCGCGCAGAACTTCGGCCCGATCGGCACCGGCCCGTTCGTGGTCAAGGAGTTCCGCGCCAACGACGTGATCTCTTACGAAGCCAACCCGAACTACCGCGAGGCCGACAAGCCGCGCTTCCAGACGGTGCTGTTCAAGGGCGGCGGCGATGCCGCCTCGGCTGCGCGCTCGGTGCTCGAGACCGGCGAGTTCGACTACGCCTGGAACCTCCAGATCGAGCCCGAAGTGCTCGAGCGCATGGAGGCCGCCGGCAAGGGCAAGCTGGTCAGCGCCTTCGCCACCTCGGTCGAGCGCATCCTGATCAACTTCACCAACCCCGACCCCGCGCTCGGGCCCGACAAGCGGTCGGTCTATTTCCCCGACGGCTCGAACGCCCACCCCATCCTCAACGACATCCGCGTCCGCAAGGCGCTGTCGATGGCGATCGACCGGGCGCTGCTGAACGACATCGGCTACGGCAAGACCGGCCGGCCGGTGTGCAACGTGCTGCCGGGGCCCGAGCAGTATGCCTCGACCGCCAACGACGCCTGCCTGGTGCAGGACATCGAGGGCGCGAAGGCGCTGCTGGACGAGGCCGGCTGGGTGCCGGGGTCCGACGGCGTGCGGGTCAAGGACGGGCGGCGGCTGTCGCTGCTCTACCAGACCTCGACCAACTCGGTGCGCCAGTCGTTCCAGTCGCTGATCAAGCAGTGGTGGGCCGAGATCGGCGTCGAGTCCGAACTGCGCAACATCTCGGCCAGCGTGTTCTTCGGCGGCGACCCGGCCAGCCCGGACACCTTCCAGAAGTTCTACGCCGACGTCGAGATGTATACGAACAACTTCTCGGGCGTGGACCCCGAGGCCTACATGGCCGACTGGCGCTGCGACACGATCCCGGGGCCGGCGACGCAGTGGCAGGGCTCGAACATCAACCGCTACTGCAACCCGGACTACGACGCGCTCAGCAAGCAGATGGCCACCACCGCGGCGCTGGCCGACCGGGCGGCGCTGGCCAAGAAGATGAACGACATGCTGATGCAGGACTATGTCCTGCTGCCGCTGATCCACCGCAGCGGCACCTCGGCGCACAGCAACACGCTTGCGGGCGTGAAGATGAACGACTGGGACAGCGAGTTGTGGAACATCGCTGACTGGCACCGCGTGAAGTGACCATCCGCGGCGGCCCCCTCGCGGGGGCCGCCCCTCACCCCCCGGGGACCTGCCGATGGCACGTTATGCGCTGCGCCGCCTTCTGATCGCGATTCCGACGCTGCTGGCGATCAGCTTCATCATCTTCGCGCTGCTGGACCTGGCACCCAGCGACCCGACCGCGAACCTGCCGCTGACCATCCCGCCCGAAGTGCGCGAGAAGATCCGCCTCTCGCTCGGCATGGGCGAGCCGTTCGTGATCCGCTACGTCAAGTGGCTGGAACAGTTCATGGTCAACGAGCCGCTCAACGTGCTCGAACAATGGACCGGCCTCACCATCGGCGACAGCGAGAACCGCCTGCGCGTGGTGTCCTGGGCGACCCGCTCGCCGGTCACCGACCTTATCGTCCAGCGCCTGCCCCAGACGCTGTGGGTGGTCGGCATGTCCTATGTCATCGCCGTGCTGATCGCCGTGCCGATCGGGGTGATCTCGGCCTACCGGCAGTATTCGCTGTTCGACCAGGTCGGCACCTTCGTCTCGATGCTGGGCTTCTCGATCCCGACCTTCTTCACCGGCCTCCTGTTCATCGTCGTCTTCTCGGTCTGGCTGGGCTGGCTGCCGTCGATCTACGACACCACCCATGTGGTGCACGACTGGGACAGCTTCGTCGTCCAGGTCAAGCAGATGATCATGCCGACCATGGTGCTGGCGCTGGCCAATGCCAGCCAGATCAGCCGCTTCATGCGCGCCTCGATGCTCGACAACCTCAACCAGGACTATGTCCGCACCGCCCGCGCCAAGGGCATGCGCGAGCGCGTGGTGGTGCTGGTCCACGTCCTGCGCAACAGCCTGATCCCGGTGGTCACGGTGATCGCGCTGGGCGTGCCCACCATCTTCGGCGGCGCCATCATCACCGAACAGATCTTCCGGGTGAACGGCATCGGCCAGCTTCTGATCATCGGCATCGAGGGCGCCGACATCCCGCTGGTGCAGACCCTGACCTTCATCTTCGCGATCCTGATCGTCGTGTTCAACCTGATCGCCGATCTCGCCTATGGCATGCTCGACCCGAGGATCCGCTATGACTGAGGCGACCCTTGCCGAACAGGGCATGCGCGCGCACCGCTCGCTGTGGGGCGATGTCTGGCGCCAGTTCCGCGCCCATCGCGGCGCGATGGCGGGCAGCGCGGTGTTCCTGTTCATCGTGCTGGGGGTCACCATCGGGCCCTACCTCCACAGCGTCGACCCGCAATACCTGAACATGCGCGCGCGCAATGCCGGGATCAGTTGGGACCACCCGTTCGGCACCGACAATGTCGGGCGCGACATGCTCGCCCAGGTCATGGCCGGCGGGCGGGTGTCGCTGGCGGTGGGCTTTGCCGCGATGTCGGTGTCGATGGTGATCGGGGCGCTGGTCGGCGTGCTCGCCGGCTACATCCGCCGGCTCGACGGGCCGTTGATGCGGCTCACCGACCTGTTCCTCGCGCTGCCGATCCTGCCGCTCCTGCTGGTGATCCTGCTGCTGTTCCGCGACACGCTGCGCGCCGTGTTCGGGCCCGAGGCGGGGATCTTCCTGCTCATCGTGTTCGTGATCGGCATCACCTCGTGGATGCACACCGCGCGCATCGTGCGCGGCGAGGTGCTGACGCTCAAGGAGCGCGAATTCGTGCTCGCCGCCCGCAGCATCGGCACCCGGGGCTACCGCATCATCCTGCGCCATCTGCTGCCCAACGTGATGTCGCCGATCATGGTCTCGGCCACCATCGGCATCGCCAACGCCATCATCACCGAAAGCGCGCTGTCGTTCCTCGGCCTCGGCTTCCCGCCCGACTTCCCCACCTGGGGGCGGCTGCTGTTCGACGGCAAGGACTTCATGACGCTGACGCCCGCCCGGGTGATCTGGCCGGGCCTCGCGATCTCGCTGACGGTGCTCAGCGTGAACTTCATCGGCGACGGGTTGCGCGACGCCCTCGACCCCCGCATCCGCGGGCGGTGAGAGGCCGGCGCGCGCGGGGCAGCGCCCCACCCCACCCCACGCCGTCCCGGGCTTGACCCGGGACCCCGACGGACAGCACGCGCCCCATGGCCCTCCAGACCCCGGCTCACGGGCCGGGGGCTGCGACGCGACCAGCCAGACCTCCGCTTGCACCCACGCCGCCCCGCGCCCCACGCCGTCCCGGGCCTGATACCCGCTTGCATTGATCGGAACCGATCGTTGGGATTTCCGCTGCGCCCTGCCTCCGAGCCGGGGCCTCGCACCGCGCCGCTGACCACGCGAGGCGCGCCCCGGGTCAAGCCCGGGGCGCGCGCGCGCAGCACAGTCAGGACGGCATGAGTCGGACTCAAGAAAAACTGGTATGACCCAGGACCTCGATGGCTGACGCGGCACAGCCCATCGGGGCCCAGGCTGCGATGCCACAGCCTCCATCTGAATCGCTTCACTCTGAATAGATAATAATTACAAATACATAACCATGCTTTCACGCGTGAAAGCCCCGCCCTCCGACCACCTCACCCCATGAAAAATGGCCGCCCCGGGGGCGGCCATTCTCGATCTCACCCGAACCGGGGCCGGCCCTCAGGCCGGCCCCCGGCCGATCACTTCTGCCAGCTTTTCAGCAGCTCGTCGTAGTTCACCGTCACCGCCTGCGGCTTTTCGTCGGCAAGCTTCGGCTTCGGCGCGCCGGGTCGGTCGAGCCAGACCTGCGGGTCCTCCTCGGCGTTCAGCTTGGGGCCGATGTCGCCCTGCACCCCCGCCCGCTCGAGCCGCGAAAGCACCTGCTCCTGCGCGCCGCAAAGGGCATCGAGCGCCTCCTGCGCCGACTTCGCACCCGACGACGCATCGCCGATGTTCTGCCACCACAGCTGCGCGAGCTTGGGGTAGTCCGGCACGTTGGTGCCCGTGGGCGACCACCGCACCCGGGCGGGCGAGCGGTAGAACTCGACCAGACCGCCCAGCTTCGCCGAGCGATCGGTGAAGCTCGCGTGGTTGATGGTCGACTGGCGGATGAAGGTCAGGCCGGTGTGGCTTTTCTTCAGGTCCACGGTCTTCGACACCGTGAACTGCGCATAGAGCCAAGCGGCCTTGGCGCGGTCCTCGGGGGTCGACTTCATCAGCGTCCACGAGCCGGCGTCCTGATAGCCGACCTTCATGCCGTCTTCCCAGTAGGCCCCGTGGGGCGAGGGCGCCATCCGCCACTTGGGCGTGCCGTCCGCGTTCACGACCGGCAGGCCGTCCTTGACCATGTCGGCGGTGAAGGCGGTGTACCAGAACATCTGCTGGGCGATCTGGCCCTGCGCGGGCACCGGCCCGGCCTCGCCGAACACCATGCCGGCAGCCTGCGGCGGCGCATACTGCTTCAGCCAGTCGACATACTTCTCGATCGCATAGACCGCCGCGGGCGAGTTGGTGGCCCCGCCGCGCGCGACGCACGAGCCCGTGGGCCGCGAGTTCTCGTCGACCCGGATGCCCCATTCGTCGACCGGCAGGCCGTTCGGCTCGCCCTTGTCGCCCATCCCGGCCATCGACATCCACGCGTCAGTAAAGCGCCAGCCGAGCGAGGGGTCCTTCTTGCCGTAGTCCATGTGGCCATAGACCGGGCCCGAGACGCCCATGTGGCTGAGGTCGCGGCCGGTGAAGAACTCGGCGATGTCCTCATAGGCCGACCAGTTGTCCGGCACGCCGAGGTCGTAGCCATACTTGGCCTTGAAGTCGGCCTTGTTCTTGTCGTCGTTGAACCAGTCGTAGCGGAACCAGTAGAGGTTCGCGAACTGCTGGGTGGGAAGCTGGTAGAGCTTGCCATCCGGCCCGGTGGTGAAGCTCGTGCCGATGAAGTCGCCGACATCGAGCGACGGCAGGGTCACCGCCTTGCCCTCGCCCGCCATCCAGTCGGTGAGGTTGCGGACCTGCTGATAGCGCCAGTGGGTGCCGATCAGGTCCGAGTCGTTGACATAGGCGTCGTAGATGTTCTGGCCCGACTGCATCTGCGTCTGCAGCTTCTCGACCACGTCGCCCTCGCCGATCAGGTCGTGGGTGACCTTGATGCCGGTGAGCGCGGTGAAGGCGGGCGCGAGCACCTTCGCTTCGTATTCATGGGTGGTGATGGTCTCCGAGACCACCTTGATCTCCATGCCGCGGAAGGGCTCGGCGGCCTTGACGAACCAGTCGAGCTCGGCCCGCTGGTCGGCTTCCGAGATCGCCGAGGGCTGAAACTCGGCCAGCAGACGGTCGACGGCGCCAGCCTCCTGCGCGAGGGCGTGGCCCCCCGCAAACAGGGCTGCGGCCGCAACCGTTCCCAGGATGTTCAGTCTCATGTCGTGATGTCCTCCCCTATCGGACTTACCCGTTGACGTGGACGAAACGGGGGGCGGCAGGCATGCCCCACCCCCCGGCAGTAGCGTCACACCCAGCGGAACACCGCCGCGGCGTAGACGAGCGAGAGGGCGAGCGCGACCCACAGCGGCGGGCCCATCAGGCCCAGCCACGCGAGGTTGATGAAAGCGCTGCCCAGAAGCGAGATGAACAGGCGATCCCCCGGCGTCGTCTCGATGCCGAGGATGCCGGTCCGCGGCGCCTGCGGCCGCACCGCCTGCCACAGCGTCATCGCCACCAGCAGGCAGGCGATGATCGCGAAGAACGTGGCCCCCGCCCAGGTCCAGGCCATCCAGTTCCCGGGCGAGATCGACTGCGTGAGATCGACCCCGCCAAAGACGGCGCCAAGCAGCCCGGTCCCGTAGGCCGCCCCCAGCACAAGCCCGAGCCCCACCAGGGCGGCCGAGATCTCGGGGTTGCGGGCGATCCGGTTCATCACACCCTCCCCAGGGCAAAGCCCTTGGCGATGTAGTTGCGCACGAAATAGATGACCAAGGCGCCCGGAATGATGGTCAGCACCCCCGCCGCCGCCAGCACCCCCCAGTCGAGGCCGGAGGCCGAGACCGTGCGCGTCATCGTCGCCGCGATCGACTTGGCGTCGACCGAGGCGAGCGTGCGGCTCAGCAGCAGCTCGACCCAACTGAACATGAAGGTGAAGAAGGCCGCAACCCCGATGCCGGATGCGATCAGCGGCATGAAGATCTTCACGAAGAAGCGCGGCCAGGAAGAACCGTCGATGAACGCGGTCTCGTCGATCTCGCGCGGCACGCCGCGCATGAAGCCTTCCAGGATCCACACCGCCAGCGGCACGTTGAACAGGCAGTGCGCCAGCGCGATGGCGATGTGGGTGTCGAACAGCCCGATCGCCGAATAGAGCTGGAAGAACGGCAGCGCGAACACCGCCGGCGGCGCCATCCGGTTGGTCAGCAGCCAGAAGAACAGGTGCTTGTCGCCGAGGAATCGATAGCGCGAGAAGGCATAAGCCGCCGGCAGCGCCACGGTGATCGAGATCACCGTGTTCATCACCACATAGATGATGGAATTGACATAGCCCATGTACCAGCTCGGGTCGGTGAAGATCACCGCATAGTTCCTCAGCGTGGGCTGGCTGGGCCACAGCGTGAACGTGGACAGGATCTCCTCGTTGGTCTTGAAGCTCATGTTCACGAGCCAGTAGATCGGCAGCATCAGGAACAGGATATAGAGCGTGCAGACCACCGCGCTGTGGTTCACGCGCAGGCGGGGCCCGGCCCAGGACGGGCGGAGTGCGACGGCATCGGTCATCGCTTGGCCTCCTTCGCGTCGTCGGCGGTCATCACCGTATAGAACACCCAGCTCAGCAGCAGGATGATCAGGAAGTAGACGATCGAGAACGCGGCCGCGGGGCCGAGGTCGAACTGCCCGATCGCCATCTTCACGAGGTCGATCGACAGCAGCGTGGTCGAGTTGCCGGGGCCGCCGCCCGTCACGACGAAGGGCTCGGTGTAGATCATGAAGCTGTCCATGAACCGCAGCAGGATCGCGATCAGCAGCACGCCCTTCATCTTCGGCAGCTCGATGTAGCGGAACACCGCCCAGCGGCTCGCCTGGTCGATCTTGGCGGCCTGGTAATAGGCGTCCGGGATCGAGCGCAGCCCGGCGAAGGCCAGCAGCGCCACCAGCGAGGTCCAGTGCCAGACATCCATCACGATGATGGTGACCCAGGCATCGAACGAATTCTGCGTGTAATTGTAGTCGATCCCCAGCGCCGCCAGCGTGTAGCCCAGCAGCCCGATATCGACCCGCCCGAAGATCTGCCAGATCGTGCCCACCACGTTCCACGGGATCAGCAGCGGCAGCGCCATCAGGATCAGGCAGACCGACGACCACACCCCGGTCTTGGGCATGTGCAGCGCGATATAGACCCCCAGCGGCACCTCGATGGCCAGGATGATGCCCGAGAACAGGATCTGCCGCAGGAAGGCGTCGTGGATGCGCGGGTCGCCCAGGACCTGCGAGAACCACTCGGCCCCGGCCCAGAAGAACTGGTTGTTGCCGAAGGTGTCCTGCACCGAGTAGTTGACCACCGTCATCAGCGGCAGCACGGCCGAGAAGGCGACCAGCACCACCACCGGCAGCACCATGAACCAGGCGCGGTGGTTGACGGGCTTCTCGCTCATCAGGCGGCCTCCCTCGCATGCGGTCCGGGCGCCACGCGCCAGCCATCGGCATAGACGTTCACCGCATCCGGCGCGAAACGGACCCGCGCATCGGCGGGGATGGCCGCGCCCTCGGGCGCCACAATATCCAGCGGGTGCCCGGCCAGCGTCGCGCGCACGATCTTGTGGCGCCCCACATCCTCGACCCGGCGGATCGAGACTGGCAGGCCCTCGGTGCCAAGGCGGACGAATTCCGGCCGCACCCCGATCTCGACCTTGCCCGACAGCGCGGGATAGGCGGCGCCCAGCGCGATCTCGCCGCCATCGAGGTGGGCCACCGCCCCCTCGATGCGCGCGGGCAGCAGGTTCATCCCCGGCGAGCCGATGAAATACCCCACGAAGGTGTGCGCCGGGCGCTCGAACAATTCGGCCGGCGTGCCGATCTGGACCACCTCGCCCTCGGTCATCACCACCACCTTGTCGGCGAAGGTCAGCGCCTCGGTCTGGTCGTGGGTGACATAGATCATCGTGTGCCCGAACTGGCGGTGCAGTGCCTTGAGTTGCGTGCGCAATTCCCACTTCATGTGCGGGTCGATCACGGTCAGCGGCTCGTCGAACAGGATCGCGCTGACATCCTCGCGCACCATGCCGCGGCCCAGGCTGATCTTCTGCTTGGCATCCGCCGTCAGGCCGCGCGCGCGTTCCGCCAGCCGGTCCTCCATGCCGATCATGCGGGCGATCTCGCGCACCCGTGCCTCGATCTGCGCGGCCGGCACGCCCCGATTGCGCAGCGGGAAGCCGAGGTTCTCGGCCACCGTCATGGTGTCGTAGACCACCGGGAACTGGAACACCTGCGCGATGTTGCGCTGGGCGGTGGCCATGTCGGTCACGTCGCGCTCGCCGAACAGGATGCGCCCCTCGGACGGGCGCAGCAGGCCCGAGATGATGTTGAGCAGCGTGGTCTTGCCACAGCCCGAGGGGCCAAGCAGCGCATAGGCCGCGCCGTCCTCCCATTCATGGTCGAGCCGCTTCAGCGCGTAGTCGTCCCGCCCCTTGGGCCGGGGCAGGTAGGAATGCGCAAGTGCGGACAGCGTGATCCTGGCCATGATCCCCCCTCAGGCCGCCGCGGCATAGGCTGCGGCGGCGACCAGCCGGTCGTCCTCGCCGAACACATAGACATGGGCGGGGTCGAGATAGACCGCCTGCTCGGCCCCCACCGGCAGCTCGCGCACGCCATGCACCAGCGCGACCCAGCGCTGCCCGGCATGGTCGAGATGCACATAGCTCTCGGACCCGGTGATCTCGGTGATCGCGACACGCGCGCGGAACTCCAGAAGGTGCCCGCCCTGCGGCTCGATGCCCAGATGATTGGGCCGGAAGCCCGCCAGATACCGCCCGTCCGGCAGCAGGCCAAGCGCGCCCTTGGCCTCGACCCCCTGCCCCTCGCCGAAGCCCAGCCGGGGGCCGCGCTTCTCGATGCGCAGGAAATTCATCGGCGGGTCGGAAAAGACGCGCGCGGTGATCGCGTCGACGGGCTTGCGATAGACCTCGGCTGTCGGGCCGAACTGCGTCACCCGCCCCTGCCACAGGCAGACCGTGTTGCCGCCCAGCAGCAGGGCCTCGTGCGGCTCGGTCGTGGCATAGACGAAGATCGCGCCCGATTCCTCGAAGATCGCCGGGATCTCGGCGCGCAGCTCCTCGCGCAGCTTGTAGTCGAGGTTGGCGAGCGGCTCGTCCAGCAGCACCAGCCCCGCGTTCTTGACCAGCGCACGCGCCAGCGCGCACCGCTGCTGCTGGCCGCCCGACAGCTCCAGCGGCTTGCGGCCCAGCATCGGCGTCAGCTTCATCAGCGCCGCCGTCTTTTGCACCCGCGCGTCGATTTCGGCGCGCGAGAGCCCCGCGATCCTGAGCGGCGAGGCGATGTTCTCGTAGACGCTCAGCGCGGGGTAGTTGATGAACTGCTGATAGACCATCGCGACGCGGCGGTCCTGCACCCGCATCCCCGTCACGTCGCGCCCCTCCCACAGCACGCGCCCTTCTGCCGGCTGGTCGAGCCCCGCCATCAGCCGCATCAGCGAGGTCTTGCCGCTCAGCGTCGGGCCCAGCAGCACGTTCATCGTGCCCCGGTTGAGCGTGAGCGTCACCGGGTGGATGTGGGTCTCGCCGCCCACGACCTTCGAGACGCCGTCGAGCGTCAGGGTCATCGCCTCTCGTCTCCTCCCGTGCCGCGCCGTTCGCCGGCGCCGTCTCGTTTCGGTCGGCGCGCCGCTACTGCGCCGCGCTCACGCGGCCCGCATGTCCGCCCTGCGCCGCCATCCAGCGATCGAGCGCCGCAGCCTCGGCCGCCGACAGCCTAAGCCCCAGTTTGCTCCGGCGCCACAACACATCCTCGGCCGTGCGCGCCCATTCCCGGGTCATCAGCCAGCGCACCTCGACCTCGGTCAGGTTGTGGCCGAACCGCTGGCCCAGGTCGCCCGCCGTCGCGGCCGCGCCCAGAATGTCGCGCGCCTCGGTGCCATAGGCGCGCACCAGCCGCAGCGCCCAAGGCCGGTCGAGGAACGGATAGGCCGCGCACAGCGACGCCACCAGCGCGTCGCGCCCGTCGACCGGAAAGTCGCCGCCCGGCATCGGCACCCGCGCGGTCCAGGCCGGCCCCATCGCCGGCAGGAAGGGGGCCAGCTTGCCCAGCGCCGCCTCGGCCAACCGCCGGTAGGTGGTGATCTTGCCGCCGAAGATGTTCAGGAGCGGCGCCTCGCCCTCGCGGCCCTCGACCTTCAGCACATAGTCGCGCGTCGCGGCCGTCGCCGAGGTGGCGCCGTCGTCATAAAGCGGGCGCACCCCGGAATAGGTCCAGACCACATCTTCGGGCGTGACGGGCTTGGCGAAATACTCCGAAGCCGCGGCACACAGATAGTTGCGCTCCTCGTCGGTGCAGCGCGCCTCGCCGGGGCCGCCCTGATGGTCGCGGTCGGTGGTGCCGATCAGGGTGAAATCGGTCTCGTAGGGAATGGCGAACACGATCCGCCCGTCGGCGTTCTGGAAGATGTAGGCCCGGTCGTGGTCGAACAGCTTGCGCGTCACCACATGGCTGCCGCGCACCAGCCGGATGCGGTCCGACACGGTCTCGTGCACCCGGGTGCGGATCACATCGTCGACCCACGGCCCGCCGGCGTTGACCAGCGCGCGGGCGCGCACATCGCGCGTCTCGCCGGTGGCCAGGTCCTCCAGCGTCACGCGCCAGACGCCGCCCTCGCGCACCGCCGCGGTGCAGCGCGTGCGCGTCAGGATCGCGGCCCCCCGCGCGGCGGCGTCGCGGGCGTTCAGCACCACCAGGCGCGAATCCTCGACCCAGCAGTCGGAATACTCGAAGCCCTTGACGAAGCCCGGCTTCAGCGGCCGCCCGGCGGGGTCGGCGCCCAGATCCAGCGTCCGCGTCGGCGGCAGGATCTTCCGCCCGCCCAGATGGTCGTAGATGAACAGGCCCAGCCGCAGCAGCCAGGCCGGCCGCAGGCCCTTGTGGTGCGGCAGCACGAAGCGCAGCGGCCACGCGATGTGCGGCATCGCCACCAGCAGCGTCTCGCGCTCGATCAGCGCCTCGCGCACCAGCCGGAACTCGTAATACTCCAGATAGCGCAGGCCGCCGTGGAACAGCTTGGTCGAGGCCGACGAGGTCGCGCCCGCCAGATCGCCCTGCTCGCACAGGATCACCGTGAGCCCGCGCCCGGCCGCGTCACGCGCGATGCCGGTGCCGTTGACGCCGCCGCCGATGATCGCAAGGTCGTGAATGGAGGCGTCAGGCATCGGCATGTCCCGTGCGCGCTGGGGGTGTGCGGAGCATGCCACGACTGTTCGCAAACACGCGCGGCGAGTCAATGAAATTTTCGATTATGAGCGATTTTGCTCATTTGAATGCGCCCCGCTCGCCCGGGCATGGCGCGGCCGAAAGGGCCGGAACTGCGCCTTGCTTGGCATTTTCCACAAAGATTCGCCTTTTCCTCGTGCGAGCCGTGCGCGCGCTTGCCTTGCGCCCGACACCATGCAAGGCTCGGCGCTGCCGACAAACGAACGAAACCGAACATGACCCTGTCCTTCCGCCAGCACGAAATCGTCGAGCTTGCCCGCCAGCACGGCCGCGTGGTGGTCGAGGACCTGGCGGAGCGCTTCGCCGTCAGCCCGCAGACCATCCGGCGCGACCTGTCGGACCTGTGCGACGCCGGCACGCTGCAGCGCGTGCATGGCGGCGCGGTGCTGGGGTCGGGCGTCGCCAATCTGGGCTACGACGCGCGCCGGGTGCTGGCCAGCGCCGGGAAGGAGGCGATCGGCCGGCTGTGCGCCGCGGCGATCCCGGACAACGCCTCGCTGTTCATCAACATCGGCACCACGACCGAGGCGGTGGCGCGTGCGCTCGCCGGCCATCGCGACCTGATGGCGATCACCAACAACCTCAACGTCGCCAACATCATGGCCGCAAACCCGAACGCCGAGGTGATCGTCGCGGGCGGCGTGCTGCGCCGCTCGGACGGCGGGCTGATCGGCGAGGCGACGACCGATTTCATCCGCCAGTTCAAGGTCGACTACGCCATCATCGGCGCCTCGGCGCTGGACGAGGAGGGGTGGCTGCTCGATTTCGACTACCGCGAGGTGCGCGTGAGCCGCGCGATCATCGAGAACGCGCGCGAGGTGTGCCTGGTCGCCGATGCCTCGAAATTCGTGCGCTCGGCGCCGGTCCGGATCGCCGATATCGGCGCGGTGACCGCCTTCTTCACCGACCGCCCGCCCCCCGCGGCCTTCGCCGCGCGCTGCGCCGAGCTTGGCGTGCGTGTCGAGATCGCCGAGCCGGCCGCGGGCGCGGCCCTCTGACCGCGCCGCCGGGCGGCATCTGGTTGCGCCCCGGGGGATGAGCCAGGACGCGCGCGGGCAGCTGCGACCACCGCCGCGACCACCCCCGGAAGGGCAATCCTGGGCAACGCCGCGCATGGGTCCTCAGCCCCGCGCGCATCCTGCGGACCGCCGGGGCGCGCGCGGACCCGCGTCGCGGCCCGCCGTCAGATCACCGCAATATCAAGCTCGCCCACCCCCTCGACCGCGGCGAGCATCCGGTCGCCGCGCACGACCGCGCCGACCCCCGCGGGCGTGCCCGAAAAGATCAGGTCGCCGGGCGCCAGCACAAACAGGCGCGACAGATACGCGATCATTTCCGGCACCTTCCAGATCATCTGGCCGAGGTCGCCCGCCTGCCGCCGCACGCCGTTGACATCGAGCGTGATGACGCCGTGTTCGGGGTGGCCGATCTCGAACACCGGCTCGATCGGCCCGATCGGCGCGGAATGCTCGAAGGCCTTGCCGATCTCCCAGGGCCGGCCCATCTTCTTCGCCTGCGCCTGCAAGTCGCGCCGCGTCATGTCCAGCCCGACGGCATAGCCCCAGACATGCTCGAGCGCGCGCTCGACCGCAATGTCGGCGCCGCCGGTGCCCAGCGCGACCACCAGCTCGACCTCGAAATGCACGTCAGAACTCATCGGCGGATAGGGAAAGTCGGCGCCATGCAACAGATTGTCGGGGTTCTTCTGGAAGAAGAAGGGCGGCTCGCGGTCGGGGTCGTGGCCCATCTCGATCGCGTGGTCGGCATAGTTGCGCCCGACGCAATAGACCCGGTGCACCGGAAAGGCGCCGCCGCCGCGCACCGGCACCGCCACCACCGGCGGGGGGGCGATGACGAAGCGGCCGGGGGTTTCGGTGTCGGGCATGGACATGCGTGCGCGCTCCTTGCAGGTGCGGGCCCGAGTCGGCCCGCCGATCGGCGGGCAGTCTTTCACGGCCGCGAGCCTGCGTATATCCCCCGCCGCCCATGCGCCCCGTCACCCGCCATTCCCGCGCATCGCCCGGCCCCGCGATCCGCCCGGCCTCCGCGCCTCCGGTCTTCTGTGCCTCTGCGCCTCCTGTCCTTCGCGCCCCGCTCTCCCTTTCGTTGCGCCTGGTGCAGCGGCGTGCGCCCCCTTTCGTGCTGGGCGCCGGTCCATCGTCGCGCGCGCCGCGTCCAGCCGCCACGCCGCGTCCAGCCGCACTCGTCCGTCCCGCGCATCGTCCAGCCACCGCGCTGCATCCAGCCGCACGCCCCCGTCCCGCGCGCCTCGCCCGTCCTGCGCACCCCCTTCCGGCGCGTCACATGGCATCGGTCGCGGCTATCCCGCCCTGCGCCAGCGGGCGCCCCGGCGGGGCGCAAGGGGCACGGTCTGGCGCTCGCTCAACAGATCCGCGATCCCGGCGCCGGTCAGGGCCTCGCCGAATGCCGGCCCCGCGCCCAGCGCCGCGCCATGGCGCTGTAGCAGGGCGGCAATATCCCCATCCATCACGCCCGTCGCCACCAGCGGAAGCTCGAAAGCCCGGGCGAGCGCCGCCACCGCCCGGCCGATCTCGTCGGATGCTCCGCCCAATGCCGCCGCCGGCAGGCACAGGCAGTCCGGCGCCCCCGGCGCCAGCGTGCCCGGCAGCGGCACGGCGCCGACCCGGTCGAGCCCGTCGAGCCCGATCCGCATGCCGGCCGCGCCCAACCGGCGCAGCGTCCTCTGCACCGCCAGATCCGACAGCCCCACCACGTCCTCGGCCCACACCAGGACCATCAAGCCCGAGGGGTCGGCGCCGGCAGCCCCGGCCTCTGCCAGCAGGCGGTCGGCGAGGTCAGGCTGGCGCAACTCGGCCCCCCGGATCGGCAGGCCCAGCACGGCAGGCGCGATCCCTCGGCCGTGCC
>JAVVFE010000025.1:10640-16037 GCA_032251175.1 Thermohalobaculum sp. | reverse complement strand
GTGTAGTTCGAGAAGGTCGAGCAGCCCATGTAATGCCGGATCGGCTCGCCATCGAGCGTGGTGAAGCGCGAGGTGCCGTCCGGCATCAGCCCCTGCCCCTGGGTCGAGCGGATCGCCTGGCACAGGTTGGTCTTGGGGTTGAGGCAGTAGTCGCACTCGCGGCATTCGGGGGTGTAGAGCGGGATGACGTGGTCGCCCTTCTTCAGCGACCTGACGCCGGGCCCGACCTCGACCACCACGCCCGCGCCCTCGTGGCCGAGGATCGCGGGAAAGATGCCCTCGGGGTCGGCGCCCGAGCGGGTGAACTCGTCGGTGTGGCAGATGCCGGTGGCCCGGATCTCGACCATCACCTCGCCCGCCTTCGGGCCTTGCAGGTTCACCTCGGTGACCTCGAGCGGCTTGCCGGCCTGAAAGGCCACGGCTGCACGGGTTTTCATCGGTCTCTCCTCCCCTGTTCGCGATCGCGTGGCGACGGTCGTGCCGCGCTGTCGGTGTTGGTCCGGCTGCGCGGCCGGACATCTGCCGATCGCGGTGCAGTTGGCCGGGTGGTGGCCGCGATTTCAATCGCAAAATTCTGAATGCCGCCATTGCCCGGCTTTATGAAGCCGGGTCACGGCACAATGTCGTGAGGCGCTGTCGTGCCGGGCGCTCTCAGGATTCTCTTACAAGAAACAGGTTGACGTGCCGGGGCGCTGCGCCATCCTGTCCCATGTGCCGGGCGGAGCCTCCGTTCGGCGGTCGAGATTCGATAACCGGAGGAAACACAGATGGCCTGGACCGCGCCGATCATCGAGGAAGTCACCTGCGGCATGGAAATCAACATGTATTTCCCGGCCGAAGAGGACGGCACCCTGTTCTGAGCAACGCCTGTTCCGGCGCGGAGGTCGTATGAGCACCCTTCGCGCCATCGTGCTTGGCGCCGCTGCGGGGGGTGGGCTCCCGCAGTGGAATTGCGGCTGCGCGAATTGTGCCGCCGCCCGGCGGGGCGAGATCCCCGCGCAGACCCAATCCTCGCTTGCCGTGGCGGCGGATGATACGGCCTGGGTCGTCCTGAACGCCTCGCCCGATATCGGCCGCCAGCTTCTGGCGACACCCGCGCTGCACCCGACCGGGCCGCGCGCGGTGCCGATCCGCTCGGTCGTGCTCACCAACGGCGATATCGACCATGTCGCGGGCCTGCTCACCCTGCGCGAGCAGCAGCCCTTCACGCTGTGGATGACCGCCGGCATCGCCGCGGTGCTGGCCGCCAACCCGATCTTCCAGGCGCTCGACCCCGCGCTGGTGGTGCGCCGGACCGTGGCGCTGGACCAGCCCTTTGCCCCCGCGCCGGGGATCGAGGCGCGGCTGTTCGCCGTGCCGGGCAAGGTGGCGCTCTATCTCGAGGGGGCCGAGGCAACGCTGGTGACCGACCTCGAAGGCGAGCAGACCGTGGGCGTGGACCTGCGCGCGGGCGGGCGGCGCGCGCTCTACATCCCCGGCTGCGCGCGGCTGACGCCCGCATTGCGCGCGCGCCTCGACGGCGCCGATCTGGTGTTCTTCGACGGCACGCTGTGGCGCGACGACGAGATGATCCGCCTTGGCCTGGGGCACAAGACCGGGGCCCGCATGGGGCATCTGTCGATGGACGGCAACAGCGGCTCGATCGCCGCCTTCCGCGACCTGCGCGTCGGGCGCAAGGTGTTCGTTCACATGAACAATTCCAACCCGGTGCTCGACCCCCGCACGGCCGAGCGGCGTGAAGCCGAGGCGGCGGGATGGACCGTGGGACAGGACGGAATGGAGATCGCGCTATGACTGCCCCCCCCCTTTCGCGCGACGCCTTCGAGGCGCGGCTGCGCCGGATCGGCACCGAGCGCTACCACGACAAGCACCCCTTCCATCACCGGCTGCATGGCGGCCAGTGCAGCCCCGACCAGGTCCGCGCCTGGGTGATCAACCGCTATTATTACCAGTCGCGCATCCCGATGAAGGATGCGGCCTTCATGAGCCGGGTCGAGGACCCCGCCCTGCGCCGCGCCTGGCGCTCGCGCATCGAGGACCACGACGGCACCGCCGATCGCGAGGGCGGCATCGCGCGCTGGCTCAAGCTCGCCGAAGCGGTGGGGCTCGACCCCGCCTACGTCGCCTCGGCCCGCGGCGTGATGCCCGCGACCCGCTTCGCGGTCGATGCCTATGTGCGATTCGTGCGCGAGAAATCGCTGCTCGAGGCGGTGGCCTCCTCGCTGACCGAGCTGTTCGCGCCCAAGATCCATGCCGAGCGGATCGAGGGGCTGCTGAAGCACTACGCCTTCGCCGACGACGTCTCGATGAGCTATTTCCGCAAGCGCCTCGACGAGGCGCCCAAGGACGTGGCCTTCGGCCTCGCCTGGGTGCTCGACCACGCCGATACGGCCGAGAAGCAGGACGCCGCCGCCGCCGCGCTCGAATTCAAGACCGACGTGCTCTGGGCGCAGCTCGATGCCCTTTGGGGCGCCTATGTCGAGCCCGCCCGCATCCCCCCCGGTGCCTGGCGCCCGGGCGAGGGGATGCGAGCCGCGGCGGCATGAGCGCGCTGCCCGATACCGCGGTGCCGCGCCTGCTGCGGGGCGTGAGGACCAGGTTCGACCGCGTGCGCGGCATCTGGGTGTTGCTGGCGCCCGAGCGGACGCTCAGGCTCGACCAGATCGGCGCGGCGATTCTCGCGGAAACCGACGGCGTGCGCAGCTTCGGCGAGATCGTCGACCGCCTCGCCGCCGCCTACCAGGCGCCGCGCGAGCGGATTGCCGCCGATGCCGGGGCGTTCCTCGCCGCGCTGATCGAGCGGCGGATGGCGGAGGCGCGATGACCACGCAGGCCCAACCCCAGACTGCGGCCACGCAGGCCCAACCCCAGGCAGACCGCCCGGTCGAGGTCCGCCCGCCGATGGCGATGCTGGCGGAACTGACGCATCGCTGCCCGCTGTCCTGCCCCTATTGCTCGAACCCGCTCGAGATGGCGGCGCGCGAGACCGAGCTGTCCACCGCCGACTGGGCCACGATCTTCGCGCAGGCGGCCGAGATCGGCGTGCTGCAACTGCACATCTCGGGCGGCGAGCCCGCCTCGCGCCGCGATCTCGAGCAGATCGTGGGCGCGGCCCATGCCGCCGATCTCTACACCAACCTCATCACCTCGGGGATAGGTCTGACCGAGCGGCGGCTCGACGCGCTGGTCGGCGCCGGGCTCGACCATATCCAGCTCTCGCTGCAAGGCGTCGATGCGGCGATGGCCGACCGGATCGGCGGCTATCAGGGCGGCTTCGCGCGCAAGATGCAGGTCGCGGGCTGGATCGGCGCGCGCGAAATCCCGCTCACGCTGAACGCCGTGATGCACCGCCAGAACCTCGACCGCCTGCCCGAGACGGTCGAGATGGCGGTGGCGATGGGCGCGCGCCGGCTCGAGGTCGCGACCGTGCAGTTCCACGGCTGGGCCACGCGCAACCGCGCCGCCCTGATGCCGACCCGCGCGCAGGCCCGCGAGGCGAGCCGCATCGTCGCCGAGGCGCGCGAGCGGCTCAAGGGCGTGCTGGTGATCGACTATGTCACCGCCGACCACCACGCTGACTACCCCAAACCCTGCATGGGCGGCTGGGGATCGACCGGCCTGAACGTGACGCCGGACGGCCGGGTGATGCCCTGCCACGCGGCGCATACCATCCCCGGCTTCGACTTCCCGCGCGCGCCCGGCACGCATCTGGGCACGATCTGGCGCGAATCGGCGGTGTTCAACGCCTTCCGCGGCTTCGACTGGATGCAGGAGCCCTGCCGCTCGTGCGAGCGCAAGACCCGCGACTTCGGCGGCTGCCGCTGCCAGGCGATGGCCTTCGCCGGCGACGCCCGCGCCACTGATCCGGTCTGCATCAAGTCGCCGCTCCACGCGCGCCTGCAGACCGCAGCCGAGGCCGACGCCGCGTCGGACCAGACCACGCTGGTCTACCGAACCGGGCCCTGAGACCGGTCCCGAAGGCCGGCCCGGAAGACCGGCCCGGAAGACCAACACGCCGTCGTCGACCCCGACCACCGAAAGCTGCGCTGCCCCGTCTCCAAAAACCGCGCTGCCCCGGCCCCGAAAGCCGCGCTGCCCCGGCCCCCGAGCCGGGGCCCCGCTGGACCCGCGACCCGCCGCGGCGCCTTCGTCACCCCTGCGCCGCGGTCAGCGCCCCCGGGGCCTCAGCCGTCGCAGTCGGCCGAGACCTGAACATGGCCCCGGTCGATGGCGTCGAGCCGCACCCGGCAGGTGCGCCCGTCCACGCTCACCGCGATGCCGCTGCCATAGACATCCAGCTCGGCCGGCTCGACGCCGTTGATCGCGACGCGCGCCGTGCGGCCGCCTGCATCGACCGCACTGATGAAGACGCGGATCGCGCCGCCCTCCAGCAGCACTGTCTCGCCGGCGCTCGCCCCCTTCGGCGCATCGGGCGCAGCGGGCGCCGCCGCCATGCCAGCCATGCCTTTCATGCCCTGCATCATGCCCATCCCGGGCAGCATCGCGCCGGGATGCTCGGCCATGAACTTTTGCATCATCGCCTGATGCTCGGCGCGGCGCTGCATCATCGCGGCGTGGCGCTCTTCGATCCGGGCCGCGAGCGCGCCCACCGCCGCCGCCGCCGCCGCAACCGCCTCGCGCGTTGCCGCCGCCTCGGCCGAAACGGCGCCCCGCGTCGCCTCGCCCTCGGCGCTCGCTGCCGCCTCGGCGCTCGTGGTGGTGCCGGCGACCGCGGCCTCGAGCGCGGCAAGCCGGGCGTCCAGCGCCGCCACGTCGCCGCGCACCGCCTCGACGCTGCCGGCAAGGCCCGCGACCGGCGCCGCCGCGCCGTCGATGGCGGCCGCAATCCGCCCGGGCATCTCGTCCGCATCGCGCGAGGCCGCATTGCCCAGCAACAGGCCCACGATCAGGGCCGCACCTGCCGTCAGCAGGGTTTTCTTGTCCATTTCCATCGGTCCACTCCCTGACGCAACGATTTTCAACCCGCCTCGCTTGCGGCTGTCAGACTATCGCATGGCGGCGGCGAGTCCATGTTCCGGGCAGGGGCGGATCGACGCGCCAGCGGTGCAGGCGCCGCGCGCGATGGTCACTCCAGCGTGATCGGCCCGGCCCGGAAGATCCGGTTGCGCAGGATCCAGTCGACGCCGCGCCGCCAGCTCTCGTCGGTGTTGCCGCGAATGTCGGCATTGCCCGCGCGCAGCATGCGCCCGGTGCCGGCCTCGCGCACGAAGACGTTGATCGTCAGGATCAGGTTCGAGACCTTCTGCACCTCGGCCGAGATCGCGAGGTCGACCCCCAGCCGCGCCGCCGCCTTGGCGTCGCAGCCATTGCAATTCGCCGGGTTCTGCACGCGGTCCAGCTCGGCCTGCACCGGCGCGCGGTCGGCGAGCCTGATCC
>JAVVFE010000025.1:0-10630 GCA_032251175.1 Thermohalobaculum sp. | reverse complement strand
GCGCCGCAAACCCTTGGGAAAGCTGCGCCTCCAGTGCCTGAAGGCGCGCGGTCTCGTCGGCGCGCACGCCGTTGAGGTCGCCTTCGGTCGAGGTGTCGAGAAACACCACCGCCATCACCGCCCCGCTTTCGGCCATCCGTGCGGCCGCGGGGGAGGTCAGCGCCATCAGCGCGGCGGCGGCAAGGGCGGGCAGGCATCGCATCCGCCCAGACTACGCGGCCCCGCCCACCGCCGCAATCGCCCCGTGGGCCGCAGCGACGCGGCTTTATTTTTCTTATTAAAGTCTTATGCCCAAAAACCGGGGTGCGGCGGATTGACCGCACCCGCCTTTCGCGACCTAATCCTGGCCCGACAGGGAGGACTTGGAATGCGCCCGATGCGCGGTCTCGCCGCCGCCTGCATGGCACTCGCCGTCCTCGCCGCGCGGCCCGGCGCGGCTGCCGAGCCGCAGATCGTGCGCGCCGCCGTGCTGCGCATCGACCACGGAGCGCCGCTGCCGATCTCGCGCCTCGACCTTGCGCCCGCCGATCTGGGCTTCGCCGGCGCGCGCCTTGCGAACGACGACAACCAGACCACCGGGCGGTTCATGGGCCAGAGCTTCGAGGTGATCGAGGCCGAGGCCAACCCCGACACCGCGCTCGCGGAACTCGAACGGCTGATCGGCGCGGGGGCGGGCTTCGTCGTCACCATGGCGGATGGCGAGACCACCGTGGCGCTGGCCGATGCCGCGGGCGAGCGGGCGCTGGTGCTCAACGCCACCTCGCCCGACGACCGGCTGCGCAACGAGCTGTGCCGCGCCAACACGCTGCACATCGCCCCCTCGCGCGCCATGCTGGCGGATGCGTTGGCGCAGTTCCTGGTCTGGAAGAAGTGGGACGAGTGGTTCCTGATCGAGGGCTCGCACCCCGGCGACCGCGCGCTGGCTGACGCCTACCGGCGCGCTGCCAGGAAGTTCGGCGCGAAGATTGTCGAGCAGCGCGTGTTCGAGGACACCGGCGGTGCGCGGCGCACCGACACCGGCCATGTGCAGGTGCAAAAGCAGATGCCGGTGTTCACCCAGCGCGCCGAGGACCACGACGTGGTGATCGCCGCCGACGAACATGATGTGTTCGCCGCCTACCTGCCCTACCAGACTTGGGAGCCCCGCCCGGTCGCGGGCTCGGCCGGGCTCAGGCCGCTGACCTGGCACCCGGCGCAGGAGGCCTGGGGCGCGACCCAGTTCCAGCGCCGGTTCGAGCGTCTGGCCGGGCGCCACATGCGGCCCGAGGATTTCCAGGTCTGGGCCGCGATCCGCGTGCTGGGCGAGGCCGCGACGCGGACCAGATCGACCGCGTATCAGGCGCTGAAGGACTACATCCTCAGCCCCGAGTTCGAGCTTGCCGCCTTCAAGGGCCAGAAGCTGACCTTCCGCCCGTGGAACCACCAGCTTCGCCAGCCGATCACGCTCACCCACGACAAGGTTCTGGTCTCGGTCAGCCCGCAGGACGAATTTCTGCACCGTGTCAGCCGGCTCGACACGCTGGGCTGGGACGAACCCGAATCGACCTGCAAGCTCAACTGAGGGGACCCACCGATGCGCGCAGCCCTGCTCGGCACCATTGCTGCCCTGATCGCGGGCCCGGCGCTGGCCTTCACCGTGTTCGTGTCGAACGAGAAGGGCAACGACATCACCGTGCTCGACTCCGAGACCATGGCGGTGATCGCCACCTTCGACGCCGGCCAGCGCCCGCGCGGCATCGCCATCAGCCCGGACGGGCGCGAGCTTTATGTCTGCGCCTCCGACGACGACATGATCCGGGTGTTCGATGCCAAGACCTACGCGCCCCTGCACACCCTGCCATCGGGGCCCGACCCCGAGTTGCTGGTGCTGCACCCCTCGGGCAACCCGCTCTACATCGCCAACGAGGACGACAACATCGTCACCGTGGTCGATACCCGCACGCACCAGGTGCTGGCCGAGGTGCCGGTGGGCGTCGAGCCCGAGGGCATGGGCATCAGCCCCGACGGCAAGGTGGTGGTCAACACCTCCGAGACCACCAACATGGCGCATTTCATCGACACCGAAAGCTTCGAGATCTTCGGCAATGTGCTGGTCGACCAGCGCCCGCGCTTCGCCCAGTTCACCGCCGACGGCTCGCGCCTCTACGTCTCGGCCGAGATCGGCGGCACGGTGACGGTGATCGACCCCGCGACCCGGACGGTCGAGAAGGTGATCGGCTTCAGTGTGCCGGGCCTGCCGCCCGAGACGCTGCAACCCGTTGGCGTGCGGGTGACCGCGGACGGCGCGAGGGTCTTCGTCGCCCTCGGCCCCGCCAACCGGGTCGCGGTGATCGACGGCGAGACGCTCGAGGTGGTGGATTACCTGCTGGTCGGCCAGCGGGTCTGGCAACTCGCCTTCACGCCCGACGAGAAATTCCTGATCACCACCAACGGCAACTCGAACGATGTCTCGTTCATCGACGTCGCGGCGCTCAAGGTCGTCAAATCCGTGCAGGTCGGCCAGCAGCCCTGGGGCGTGGCCGTGGCGCCGAACTGAACCCCCCGGAGGACCCGCATGACCCGCCGCATCCTGGCCGCCGCCGCCCTCGCCGCCGCCCTGCCGCTCGCTGCCCCCGCGGCGCCGCTCTGCACCGAGCTGGGCTTTGCCGGGCTGCTCGCCAAGTGCAACAAGGCCACGCTCCCGCCGATCACCCTCAGCGCCGGCAAACCGCTGGCGGAAGCGCCGCTCAAGCTGCAATCGGGCGCCTATTACGAGATCGAGATCGTCGCCGACGGCACTCAGGAGCTGGCGATCACCGGCCCCGAATTCTTCCGCGCGATCTGGATGGACGAGATCGTGATCAACGACATCGAGGTTCGCCCGATGGCGATCGACAGCCTGGAATTCGACGACGAGGGCACCGCCGAGTTCAGCTTCATCGCGATCAAGCCGGGCCGCTACGAGCTGCGCATTCCGGGCTCGACCGGCGCGACCCAGCGTGTTCAGATCAGCATCGAATAACCCCATGCCGCAACCAGGGCAGCGAGACGGTTGAGCACCCCCCCAGCCCTGTCGGTCGAGGATGTGAGCCATGCCTTCGGCAAGGTCGCGGCGCTCGACCATGTCTCGCTCAGCGTGGCCGAGGGCAGCTTCACCGCGCTGCTCGGCGTCAACGGCGCGGGCAAGACCACGCTGTTTTCGCTGATCACCCGGCTCTACGACAACGTCAGCGGCACGATCCGGGTGGCCGGGCACGACGTGCGGCGCAATCCGGGGCCGGCGCTCGCGCGCATCGGGGTGGTGTTCCAGTCGCGCGCGCTCGATCCGGGGCTCACGCTCCGGCAGAACATGGCCTATCACGCGGCGCTGCACGGCATCGGCTGGCGCGAGGCGCGGGCGCGGGGCGACGCGCTGCTGACCCGCGCGGGGCTGATCGGGCGGGCCGATGCGCCGGTCGCCACGCTCTCGGGCGGGCAGGTGCGCCGGGTCGAGATCGCCCGCGCCCTGATCCACGCGCCGCGCCTCCTGCTGCTCGACGAGGCAACTGTGGGCCTCGACGTGGCCGCGCGCCGCGACGTGGTGGCGCTGGTGCGTGCGCTGGCGGCCGAGGACGGGGTCGGCGTGCTGTGGGCCACGCATCTGTTCGACGAGATCGAGCCGGGCGACCGCCTTGTCGTCCTGCACCGCGGCCGGGTGCTCGCGGCAGGCGGCGCGGCCGAGGTCGCGGCCGGGCGCCCGCTCGCCGACGCCTTCATGGCGATGACCGGCGCGCCGCCCGGGGCCGCGGCATGACCGCCCGGCCAGACCCCGACGCACGGCTCGGCTGGGCCGGCCGGATGATCGCCTTCCGCGGCATCGTCTGGCGCGAGGCGCTGCGTTTCATGCGCCAGCGCGAGCGCTTCCTTGCCGCGCTGGTGCGCCCGCTGGTCTGGCTGTTCATCTTCGCCGCCGGCTTCCGGGCGGTGCTGGGGCTCTCGATCGTGCCGCCCTACCAGACCTATGTGCTCTACGAGGTCTACGTTACCCCGGGGCTTTGTGCGATGATCCTGCTGTTCCAGGGCATGCAGTCCTCGCTCGGCATGGTCTATGACCGCGAGACCGGGGCGATGCGCACGCTGCTCGTCAGCCCATTCCCCCGCTGGTTCCTGCTCACCGCCAAGCTGATGGCCGGCACCGCGGTGGGCGTGCTGCAATGCTACGCTTTCCTCGCCATCGCCTGGTTCTGGGAGGTCGAGCCGCCGCTGTGGGGGTATCTGAGCGTGCTGCCGGCGCTGATCGCGGGCGGCATGATGCTGGGGGCGATCGGGCTGTTCCTCAGCTCGGCGATCCGCCAGCTCGAAAACTTCGCGGGGGTGATGAACTTCGTCATCTTCCCGATGTTCTTCGCGTCCTCGGCGCTCTATCCGCTGTGGCGGATGCAGGAAAGCTCGGTCCTGCTGTGGCAGATCTGCTCGCTCAACCCGTTCACCTATGCGGTCGAACTGATCCGCTTCGCGCTCTACGGCCAGGTCGAGTGGCTCTCGCTCGGCGTGGTCGCGGGCGTCACGGTCGCCTTCATGGCGGCCGCGATCTTCGCCTACGACCCCGCCAAGGGGCTGATCGCGCGGCGCCGGGGCCCCGAGCGGTGAGCCCCCGCAAGGCGCGCCGTCACAGCCGCGCCGTGCGCCGTCCCGGCGTGCGGCAGGTCCAGCGCGCGATGGTCCATTTCGGGTGGCTCTCGGACCAGCGCGCAAGCTGGGGCTGTGCCCCCGTCACGCAGGCCGTGTGCGTCAGGTCGGTGAACTGCAGCGCCTTCTCCTCGCACCGGTCCGGCGCGGCCAGCAGGCAGGCGACGAAGACAAGCTCGATCATGGCAGGCATCTTTCCTTTCCGATCGTGCCGCGGGCACCGTGCCCTCGGCTCTGCCTCCCTTTCGCGCAGATGTTCGCGTTTCTCGGCACGGGCGGCGCTGACCGCGCATTCCCACGCCATGTTGCAGCGCAGCATGCGCCTCTCCGGGCACGGGCGGCAAGCGAAACCTTGTGCGCGCCCGGCAGACCTGCATGCTCTGGTTGAGAATCTGGTGCGCCCCGCGGCGAAAGCCAGTCCACGATCCGTGACGATCCGGTGAAGCGAGGACCGTTCCCGATGGCCGCCACCCGCCGCTTGCGCATCATCCTGCTCCTCGCCGCGCTGGCCGGCACGGCCGCATCGCGCGCCGGGGCGGCCGATTTCTCGGATCCCGACTGGCCCTGCATCCAGCGCAAGGTGCCGCATCTGGCGCCGGCGCAGATGTGGTCGGGGCCCGCGCTGGGCGACCCGCTGCCCGACTGGCGCGCCGATCCCGCGGTGGCGCGCCTCGCGCCGGTGCTGGCCGCGCGCCGCACCCCGGATCCGGAAGTCGAACGCCTCGTCGCCGAGTTCGCCACCGCCGCCCCCGCCGTCGACCGCGCCGCACGCCTCACGCTGCTCTTTGCCGGCGCCTTCGCGCTGATCGACGCCGAGCGTGGCGAGATCATCGGCGGCATCGCCCGCTATGCCCGCAAGCAGTCCGCCCTCGCCGCGCAGCTCGACACCACCCGCGATCGGATCGCATCGCTCGCCGCCAAACCGGACCGCAGCCTCGACGACGAGGACCGCCTCGAGGAATTGCAGGACCAGCTCGCCTGGGACACCCGCATCTTCAAGGAGCGCCAGCAGTCGCTCACCTATGTCTGCGAATCGCCAGTGATCCTCGAGCAGCGCGCCTTCATGCTGGCCAAGGCGATCATGGCGCATCTCGACCCGCCATGACCCCGCAGCCGGCCGGGCGGCGTGGTGGCCCGGCCTCCCGCAGCCCTGTGGCTGAACGGGCGAATTTGCAGCATGTATGATTTTTATGTTTTATTTCAATTACTTGGGCGGATTTCACGCGTGAAAGCCCCGACCGAACGGCCGTGCAACCCGCGGCGTCGAGGTGCGGGCCGCGCCCGCCGCCGCCTATTCCCACTCCAGTTCCTGAAACGCGGCCGAGGCATTGCGCGGGTTGAACTCGTCGAACAGCTCCCAGCCCGGGCGCTGGCTCTCGCCCAGATGCCGGATCGCCTCGTTCATCGTCTCGCCCCGCCGGATCGCCGTGCGCGTCTCCGCGGCCAGCGCCTGCAGGTAGCCCAGCGTCCGGTCCGCCCCCCCGGGCCACGGCAGGCTGGCGGGGCCATGGCCCGGCACGATCTGGCTGGCGGGACGCGCCCGCATCGCCTCGAGCGCGGCGATCCACCCCTTGATCGAGCCGTCGAGCGCCGGCGCGTGCCCGGCAAAGACCAGATCGCCCACCCACCAGGTTCCGGTCAGCCGGTCGAACACGCTCAGATCGTTGTCGGTATGCGCCGTGGGGTGGGCGGCAAGCTCGATCACCCGCCCGCCAAGGTCGATCTCGCGCACCCCCTCGACCCCCTCGTCGGGCAGCACGACGCGGGTGCCGGCATAGGCCGCGCCCAGCAGGCGGCGCAGGTTGGTCTCGTAGGTCTCGGCCCGGGCGGCCAGGGCGCGGCCCAACCGGGCGTGGCCGACGATCGTGGCGCCCGCCTCGGCGAACACCTCGGCGCCCAGCACATGGTCGGGGTGCATGTGGGTCAGGATCAGCCAGCGCACCGGCAGGTCGGTGACGCCGCGCACGGCGGCCAGAAGCTGCTCGCCGACCGCGCGGCTGCCGCCCGCATCGATCACCGCGACCGCCTCGGCCCCCACGATGAAGCCGGCATTGGCCAGGTCGCCGACATTGCCGGGCGCGGCGATCTCGTGCCGCCCCCGATGCACGAACACGCCGGGCGCGACCTCGGCGATGGCGGCGGCCGGGGCATCCGCCGTGCAGCGCCAGCCGGTCAGCGTCAGGTCCGGGTGCGAGGCCACCCAGGCGGCAGCCCGGGCCTCGCCTTCCGCGCGGCACGCGGCCTCGCTCGCCGGCGCTTCGACCGGCAGGCGCCGCTCGACGCAGATCGACGGGTCGGCGGCGAGGCAGAGGCTGAGAGCGAGCGCGATCATCCGGTCCCTCCGAAATCCAGGGCCCAAGGCTGACCGCAGGTGCGGCCCCGGTCAAGCCGCGCGCCGGCTTGCGGCAATGTGATGATCTGGCCGCGGGAAGGGTGTAGACTGCACCCCGATGCGGCCCTGCCGCCCGACCCCCGCCGGATTCCGAGGAAGGCGCGATCATGATCACCCTCACCCGACGCAGCCTCGCGCTTGGCGCATTCCTGCTGGTCCTGCCGCTTGCCGCCGTCGCGGACGAGCCCGCGAACCCGATGCAGCCCAGCGAAACCTGGGACGCGCTGAGGTTCGACATTGTCGGCGACCGCGAGATCCTCGACGGCACCGGGCGCCTCAGCCTCGATGCCCCCTACCGCGCGCATGACGCGGCCATCGTGCCGGTCGACATCGAGGCCGCGCCCGGCTGGGAGGCGCGCATCGTCCGCCTGACCCTGATCGTCGACGAGAACCCCGCCCCGGTGGCGGCCGAGTTCGAGATCGGCCCGGCGATGGGCCGGCTCGACCTGTCGACCCGGGTGCGGGTGAACGCCTATTCCAACATCCGCGCCATCGCCGAGACCGAGGACGGCGCGCTCTACATGGTCGGGCGCTATGTGAAAGCCTCGGGCGGCTGCTCGGCGCCGGCGCTCAAGGACGCCGACGCGGCGCTTGCCCAGGTCGGGCAGATGAAGCTCAGGCTGTTCGACGAGATCGCCGCCGCGGCCACCGCGGCCGCACCGATCTCGACCCCCCGGCGCGAGGCGCAGGTGATGATCCGCCACCCGAACTATTCCGGCCTGCAGATGAACCAGGTGACGCGGCTCTACATCCCGGCGCATTTCGTCGACTCGCTCGATGTGCATCTGGGCGATGCGCTGGTGTTCCGCATGACCGCGGGCATCTCGATCAGCGAAGACCCGGCCTTCCGCTTCGCCTATGACGACAACGGCGCGGGCGCGTTCCGCATCCATGCCACCGACACCGATGGCGCCGTGTTCGACCGCACGCTGCCGGCGGCGGGAAGCTGAGCGCCGCTCAGAAGCAGCGGATATCGCCCTCGGCCTGCGCGCGGCGCAGGTCGGCCACCAGGTCGCGCATCAGCGGGGCCGAGCGGAAGATCGCGGTCTTCTCGCCGCCGGTCTGGCGCATCGCCAGCACCGTCTCGGCCTCGACATAGCGGGCATAGGGCAGGATCGAGGCGATCACGTCGATCGAGCACGAGCAGCGCGACAGCGCCTCGCGGGTCTCGCCGTTCACCGCCATGCAGGCAAAGACATAGTCGGCCCGCGCCTCGGTGGGGTAGTCGTTGGCCAGTGGCTGGGCCTGCGCCGTGGCGGCGCCGAGGGCGAGGGCTGCCAGGATCGTCATCCGGGTCATTGCGGCGTCTCCCCGATCAGTCGGATTTCCTCGCGGAACGGCACGGCGGCGCCCGGCGGCGTCGTGGCGATCAGGCTGAGAAACCGCCCCGGTGCGCCGGGCGCGAGCACGAATTCCAGCTCGAGCCCGGCCAGATCGCCAAGCTCGGCGCGGTGCGGATCGGCCGCGAAGGGGCGGAACACCACCCGCTCGGCGGCGATCTCGGCGCCGTCGAAGCTGGCGGTGACGGGTTCGGGCGGAGCGCCGCGCCAGAACGCCTCCTTGATCCGGTTGCGCAGGTAGAACGGGCTGCCGCCGCTCTGGTCGGCAAGCGCGCCCAAGGCGGATTCGAGGAACACCAGGAAGACCGGGTTGCCCGCGGCCCGCGGGAACGGGTCGAGCTGGCGCGTCCGGCCATCCTCGGTCAGGCGCACCACCGCTTCGGTGTCGGTCAGCGTCACCCCCACCGCGCCGGATCCGATCGCGCGCGCGCCCGACCCCGCCGCCACATTGCGGCTGAGGCTGTAGGCAAGCCCGCCGCCCGGCGCGAGCCCGGCAAGCTGGTCGGTCGCAAAGATCAGCGCCGTCCCGGGCGCGGCGTCGGACCCTTCGGCGCGCGGCTCGGGCGCCGCGAGCCCGATCGCGAGGCCGATCGCGAGCGCGCAAATCCGCGCCGCGTGGCGGGCGCGGGCGCCCCGGCGTCCGGCGTCAGTCATCGGCCTTGTCCGTGAGCATGAATCCCCGTCCTCTGATCGTGCGGATGCGCAGGCCGAACCCGCCGTCGGGCGCGAGCTTGCGCCGCAGATAGCCGATATAGACATCGACGACGTTCTCGGACGAGCCGCCCTCGCCGGCCCACAGCGCGTCGAAGATCTCGCCCCGGGTGACGAGGGTGTTGAGGCGGTGCAACAGGAAGGCGAACAGCTCGCCCTCGCGCTGCGTGACCGCGACGCGCCGGCCGCCGCCCTCGATCTCGCGCAGCACCGGGTCGAACGAGACACCGGCAGCGGTCAGCGGTGCGCGGGCGGCGGCGCGCCCCCGTGCCCGCATGTGGGACTGAAGCGACAGCCGGGTCATCAGCTCGGCCAGATCGAAGGGCTTGGCGATGTAGTCGTCGGCCCCCGCCGCCAAGCCCTCGGCCCGGTCCTCGACCGCCGAGAGGGCCGAGAGCATCAGGATCGGACCGTCCATCCCGCCGCCCCGCAGGCGGCGCACCAGGGCCTCGCCCCGGTCGGCGCCCAGCATCATGTCGACCACCGCGGCATCGACCGGCGCCGCCCGCACCGCGGCCAGCGCACCGGCCGCGTCATGGGCGACCACCGGGTCGTAGCCCGCCCGCGCGAGGCCGCGCGCGAGCGTCGAGGCGATGTCGACGTCATCCTCGGCGATGAGGACGCGCCCGGCTGGGCTCATGTGGCGCCTCCCTTGCGCGGTCCCGCCGCCCGATCGCACGCCGGCGGCAGGCACAGGCGGAACTCGGCCCCCGGGCCGCGGGCATCGGGACCGACGGGACGGGGAGCCGGGCTGCGCACCTCGATCCGGCCAGACTGGCGCTCCACAACCCATCTGGCAAGGGCGAGACCGACGCCGAAGCCGTTGCCGCGCTGATCCGCGCCGCGGGCGAAACGCTCGAAGATGCGCTCGCGCTCGGCCGCAGCGATGCCCGGCCCCTCGTCGGTCACCGACAGCACCGCGCCGCCGCCTGCGTTGTGCGCCAGATCCAGCCGGATGCGCCCGTCTTCGGGCGACAGGCGGATCGCGTTCTCGAGGAACCCGGCCACCACCTGCCGTGTCCAGTCGCGGTCGCCCTGCACCGCCGGACGCGGCCCGATCAATGGCGTGATCGCGACCCGCCGCCGCCGCGCCACGCCCTCGACGTCGTCGAGCGCGCCCAGCGCCGCCTCGCCGAGGTCGAAGGGCTCGCAGCGAAGCTCGATCTGCCCGGTTTCCGACCGCGCCACCCGCAGGATGTCGTCGATCCGCCGGTTCAGGCGCTGCGCCCGCGTGCGGATCGTGGCGAAGGCGGTGCGCGCGTCCTGCGGCGCGGGGTCGGCGACGAGGTTCAGCTCGGTCTCGGCCAGGATCACGGTCAGCGGCGTGCGCAATTCGTGCCCGACATCGGCGAAGAATCGCCGGCGCTCGGTATCGATGGCGGCGAGGCGCACATTCGCCTCGCGCAGCGCCCGGGTGCGCTCGGCCACGATCTCCTCGAGGCGCGCGCGGTCTGCGTCGATCGCCGCGCGGGCGCGCCCGAGGCGGGCGGCCGCGCGATTGAGCTGCGCGAACAGAAGGCCGATCTCGTCACGCCCGCGC
>JAVVFE010000024.1:0-16062 GCA_032251175.1 Thermohalobaculum sp. | reverse complement strand
CCGCACCGTGCTGAGCCAGGCGCTGACGCGCATCGGCTGCCGGGTGCGCGCCACCGGCTCGGCCAATGCGCTGTGGCGCATGCTCGAGGAAGGCGAGGGCGATCTGGTCGTCACCGACGTGCACATGCCCGACGGCGACGCGCTGGACCTGCTGCCCGCCATCCGCCGCAAGCGCCCGGATCTGCCGGTGGTGGTGATGAGCGCGCAGAACACGGTCCTGACCGCGATCCGCGCCGCCGAGGTCGGCGCCTATGAATACCTGCCCAAGCCCTTCGACCTGAAGGAGCTGCTGGCGGTGGTCGAGAAGGGGCTCGAGGATCGCCGCAAGAAGGCGCGCGGCCCCGAGCCCGACGCCGCCCCCCCCGCCAAGGAGGAAAACCTTCCCCTGATCGGCCGCAGCCCGGCGATGCAGGAGGTGTATCGCGTGATGGCGCGGCTGATGCACACCGACCTCACGGTGATGATCGCGGGCGAGAGCGGCACCGGCAAGGAGCTGGTGGCCCGCGCGCTGCACAATTTCGGCAAGCGCGCGCGCGGGCCGTTCGTGGCCATCAACATGGCGGCGATCCCGCGCGAATTGATCGAATCCGAGCTGTTCGGCCACGAGAAGGGCGCCTTCACCGGCGCGACCGACCGCTTCATCGGCAAGTTCGAGCAGGCGCAGGGCGGCACGCTGTTCCTCGACGAGATCGGCGACATGCCGGCCGAGGCGCAGACCCGCCTGCTGCGCGTGTTGCAGGAGGGCGAATACACCTCGGTCGGCGGGCGCGCGACGCGGCGCGCCGATGTGCGCATCGTCGCGGCGACGCACCAGAATCTGCGCAACCTGATCAACGAGGGGCGCTTCCGCGAGGACCTGTTCTACCGCCTCAACGTCGTGCCGGTCCGCCTGCCGCCGCTGCGCGAGCGGCTGGACGACATCCCCGACCTGGCGCGCCATTTCCTGCGCCGGGCCGAGGAGGAGGGGCTGGGCCGCAAGACGCTGTCGAAGGAGGCGCTGGAGCGGCTCAAGCGCCACGCCTGGCCCGGCAATGTGCGCGAGCTGGAGAACATCGTCCGCCGCATCGCCGCACTTTGCCCCGACGACCTGGTGCCCGCAGCCGCGATCGAGGCCGAGCTGACCTCCCGCGGCACGGACGCAGCCGAGCCCGGCGGCGCGAACGGGCAGGGACGCACGCTGTCCGCCTCGGTCGAGATGCATCTGCAACGCTATTTCGACATGCATGGCGAGGCGTTGCCGCCGGCGGGGTTGTACGAGCGGGTGCTGCGCGAGGTCGAACTGCCGCTGATCGCGTTGACCCTGTCGGCCACGCGCGGCAACCAGCTCAAGGCGTCGGACCTTCTCGGAATCAACCGCAACACCCTGCGCAAGAAGATCAGGGAGCTTGACATCCCGGTCACACGCGGCAAAAAGCTGATGTAGTTTCGCAACAGTTGGCTGGCGCGTTCTGACGCCGGCAGGCCCGAGCAGCAGTCCGAGGGAAAGCAGTGTCTCGACTGGACGCTCTTGCGGGCGCCTTTTCCGGCGGTGGCCGCGGGATGGCGCTGTCACGGTGGATGGGGCGGCAGGGGGCCGTTGTCCTGGCGGCGCTGGGACCCGTTCTGGCCGTGCTCACCAGCCTTGCCCTGGGGCGGCAGGAGGCCGGCGCCTCCTCGCCCTGGCTGCGCGGCGTGCTGCTGGCCGACCTGTGCTACCTTCTGGTGCTGGCCGCGGTGATCGGGGTGCGGATCGGCGGGCTGATCGTCGCGCGGCGGCGCGGCTCGGCGGGCTCGAAGCTGCACCTGCGGCTGACCGGCGTGTTCGCCGCGGTGGCGCTGATCCCAACCATCATCGTCGCGGTGTTTGCCACGGTCTCGATCAACCTGGGCATCGAGGCGTGGTTCTCCGAGCGCGTGGGCAGCGTGGTGCGCAATTCGCTGACCACGGCGGAAGCCTACGAGCGCGAGCACCGGCGCAACATCCAGGGCGATGTGCTGGCGATGGCCAACGACCTGAACCGCGCCGCGGTGGGCGGGCTGACCGGGCTTCAGTTGCAGGAGCTGGTCGCCAAGCAGGCCCTGCTGCGCGATCTGCCCGAGGCGTTCGTCTTCAACTCGGACCGCGAGATCGTGGCGCGCGGCGAGTTCAGCTACCTGTTCAGCTTCGAGCCGCCGACCGACGAGCAGCTTGCGCGGGCACGCGCGGGCGAGGTGGTGGTCACCGAGGACGAGGTCAACAACGAGATCCGCGCCCTGGTCTACCTGACCAACTTCTTCGACGCCTTCCTGTATGTCAGCCGCGACGTGCAGGGCGATGTGCTGCGCCTGCTGGACGGCACGCGCGAGACGGTGCAGCTCTACGAGCAGCTCGAGCGCGAGCGCGGTAGCATCCTGTTCGATTTCGCGCTGATCTATCTGGGGTTTGCGCTGCTGGTGATCATGGCCGCGATCCTGCTGGGCCTGTGGTTCGCCGAGCGGCTGTCGCGCCCGGTTGGCCGGCTGGTCGGCGCCGCCGAGCGGATCGCCGGGGGCGACCTGGGCGCGCGGGTCAAGGAGGAGCGCGGCCGCGACGAGATCGCGCTGCTGTCGCGCGCGTTCAACCGCATGGCGGGGCAGGTCGAAGGCCAGCGCGACGCGCTGATCGCCACGAACCGCGAGAGCGAGCGGCGCCGGCGGCTGATCGAGGCGGTGCTGTCGGGCGTCACCGCCGGCGTGCTGGGGATCGACGGACGGGGCAGGATCGACCTCGTCAACCTCGCCGCCGGCGAGCTGCTGGGGGTCGAGGCGGGCGACCTGCTGGACCGCCAGCTTGGGCAGGCGGCGCCCGATTTCGCGGCGATGATGGCGGCCGCGCGCGAGGCGCCGTCGGGGGTCGCGCGGGGCGAGGTGGCGCTGAGCATCGGCGGGCAGCCGCGCGAGTTCCTGTGCCGCATCGCGCCGAAGGCGCCGGGGCGGCCGGACGAGGGCCATGTGCTGACCTTCGACGACGTCACCGCGCTGGCATCGGCGCAACGCATGGCGGCCTGGGGCGACGTGGCCCGGCGCATCGCGCACGAGATCAAGAACCCGCTGACGCCGATCCAGCTTTCGGCCGACCGGATGCGGCGCAAGTTCGTCGGGCGGCTGGGCGAGGACGGCGCGCAACTTGAAAGCCTGCTCGACGTCATCACCCGGCAGACTGCGGATATCCGCCGCATGGTCGACGAATTCTCGCGCTTCGCCCGGATGCCCGAGCCGGTGGCGCGCGAGGAGGATCTGGCGGGCCTGGTGCGCGATGCCGTGCTGTTGCAGCGCGAGGGGCAGCAGGGCATCGACTATCAGGCCACGCTGCCCGACCACCGCGTGCCGGTGATGGCCGATCGCGGGCTGATCAACCAGTGCCTGACCAACCTGTTGCAGAATGCCGCCGATGCGATCGAGAGCCGGCGCGAGCGCGATGGTGCTGCGGCCCCCGCGGGCCGGGTGCTGGTGTGCCTGCGCGAGGGCGAGCGCAGCCTTCAGGTGCAGATCGCCGACAACGGCATCGGCCTGCCGGCCGAAGGCCGCGACCGCCTGACCGACCCCTATGTCACGCACCGCAAGAAGGGCACCGGGCTGGGGCTTGCCATCGTCAAGAAGATCGTCGAGCAGCATGGCGGCGAACTCAGCCTGGGCGAGGCGCCGGCGGCATCGGGGCTGGACGGCGCGCAGGCGGTCATCCGGCTGCCGCGTCCGGCTGGCTCGGCCGGGGCTGGCCCGGGCCGGCCCGGCGCGGTGGCGACCGGATCGCCCGTGACGGCGGCGGCGGCCGCGAGCCGCCCGGATGCACACCACGCCGCCCCGGGCACCACCCGGCAGGCTTAGAACAGAAGACGAAGGAGGCAGCAGCATGGCAGACATCCTGATCGTCGACGACGAGGCCGACATCCGCGAACTGATCGCCGACCTGCTCGGCGACGAGGGGCACGCGACACGGCTGGCGCAGGACGCCGACGGCGCGTTCGCCGCGATCGAGCGGGCGGCGCCCGATCTGATCATCCTCGACATCTGGCTTCAGGGCAGCCGGATGGACGGGAACGAGATCCTCAAGGCGGTCAAGCGCGACAACCCGGGCGTTCCGGTCGTCATCATCTCGGGCCACGGCAACATCGAGGTCGCGGTGGCGGCGGTGCAGCAGGGCGCCTACGACTTCATCGAGAAGCCCTTCAACATGGACCAGCTTCTGGTCGTCGTCGGGCGCGCGCTGGAAGCCTCGCGGCTGCGGCGCGAGAATGCCCGGCTGCGCCGGACCGAGAGCAAGGGCTGGCGCATGGTCGGCTCGTCGCAGGCGTTGCAGGGGCTGAAGCAGAAACTCGACCGGGTCGCCCGGGGCGGCTCGCGCGTGCTGCTGACCGGCGGCGCCGGGGCCGGCAAGGAGATCGCCGCGCGCTACATCCACGAGCATTCCGACCGCGCGCCGCACCCCTTCGTGGTGGTGAACGCCGCCTCGATCGAGGCGAACCGCATGGAGGAGGTGCTGTTCGGCCGCGCGCCCGAGGCGGCGCCGCCGCAGCCCGGGCTGCTGGAAAAGGCCCATGGCGGCACGCTGTTCTTCGACGAGGTCGGCGAGATGCCGCTGGCCACGCAGTCCAAGATCCTGCGCGTGCTGGTCGACCAGTCCTTCACCCGGCTGGGCGACCCCACGACCGTGCGGGTCGATGTGCGGGTGATCTCGGCCACCAACCGCGACCTGCAGGTGCATATCCGCGAGGGGCGGTTCCGCGAGGACCTGTTCCACCGCCTCAACGTCGTGCCGATCGAGGTGCCCGGGCTCGACCTGCGGCGCGAGGACATCCCCGAGCTTGCAGCGCATTTCCTCGACTTCTTCGCCACCGAGCACGGCCTGCCGCGCCGGCGGCTGTCCGAGGGCGCGATCGCGGCGCTACAGACCCGAAGCTGGCCGGGCAATGTGCGCCAGTTGCGCAACGTGATCGAGCAGCTCCTGATCCTCGGCGCCGAAAGCGCGATGATCGAAGCCGACGAGCTGCCCGGAGGCAACGCGGCCGATGCGGGCGAGGGCGGGCTTCAGGGGTTGATGAGCGCGGTCGCCTCGCTCGCGCTGCGCGAGGCGCGCGAGCTGTTCGAGCGCGAGTATCTGATCGCCCAGATCAATCGGTTCGGCGGCAATATCTCGCGCACGGCCAGTTTCGTGGGGATGGAACGCTCGGCGCTGCACCGCAAGCTCAAGATGCTCGGGGTGTCGACCGTCTCGCGCGGCGGCGTGCGCATCGCCAGCACCGAGGAAGACGACCCCGTCGAGAGCGAGGCCGCCGAATTCTGATCTCGTTAACCCGCCTTTGACACGCCCGGGCGCAGGTTTGCCGCAGGGCAGACAAGGGCCGCAAGCGATGCAGGGTTTGATTCTGAGGGCGCTGGCGACGGCGGCGATCGTCGGGCCGGTCCTGATCGCGATCAATCAGGGCGCGGCGCTCCTCGCGGGGCAGGGGCCGATGCTGTGGCAGTCGCTGGTCTCGTTGATCGTGCCGTTCGCAGTCTCGGCAAGCGGCGGCGTGCTGATGCGCCGGTCGCTCCTGACCGAGCAGGCAGTCCCGGCGAGCTCCGATCCCGACCGCGCCGAAGCGCAGGAAATCGTCGGCCGGATCCGCACGAATGCGCAGCGGGTCAACCGCGCATCGCTCGAACGGCTGGAAATGCTCGATGCGCTCAACCTCACGGCCGACACGCTGCGCGACACGCTCAGCGGGCTCTCGGTCAATGCTGCCGAGAACCGCGAGCAGCTCGACCGCACGCGCGGGCGGATCGACGAGATGGCCGGCACCGCCCGCACGCTGGGCGAGCGCGCGGCGCGCGACCTGGCGCTGTGCAGCGATGTCGGCGAGGCGCTGAAGCGGTTCAGCGAGGCGTTCCGGGCGATCGAGCGGCTCGCGGCCGAAATCCGCGAGATCGTGACGAAAACCGGGCTTCTCGCGACCAATGCCGGGATCGAGGCCGCGCGCAGCGGCGATGCCGGGCGCGGCTTCAAGGTCGTGGCGGTCGAGGTCGGCGCGCTGGCGTCGCGCACCGGGCGCTGTGCGGTCGACATCGATCAGACCCTCGGCCGTCTCGCGGCGCGCATGGACGAGACCCGGCGCCAGTTGGACGCGCTGGTCTCGAGCCTCAGCCAGACCAGCACCGAAAGCCGCCACGGCACCGAGATTTCGGGCGCCATGGCCGCCGATATCCGCGGCTCGATCGGGCTGTCGGGCGAGATCACCGCGCAGATGGGCGGCGCGTTGCGCGACTTCGGCGTGATCGCCGAGCGGATCGTGCGGCTGCGCAGCGATACCGAGGCCGCCATCCGCGGCTCGGCGCAGAACATCGAGCTTGCCTCGCGCGCGCTGAACCATCTGGCGGTGGCCGGCGCGGCCGAAGCGTCAGTGGCGCCCGGGCGTCCGGCCCCAGGCGGCCTGCTCCCGGCGGCGCAAGCGCGGCGACCGGGCGCGAGCCGGTCGGCCGGCGGCCCTGCGGTCGCGCGTGCGCCGGGAACGCCATCGTCTGCGGCCATGCCCACGCTGACCGCTGCGCCTGCGCGGCCGGGGGCGGGGATGCCTGCGCCGGTCGCCTGACGCCGCCACCGCACGCGCCGGACGGACGCTGGTCCGCGAGGCGTTGGGCCGCGGGGCGTCGAACACCTGCGCCGCATGCCGGGGGAGCCGCTTGCCCCGGCGAACGCCGCCGGTTCGATCCCGGGCGCTGCGATGCAGCGATTGACGGGCAGGCGGTGCGCGCCCTAGGGTCGGCCCGACCACGCGCGGACCGGCGCGGCGCGGTCGGGTGTCGCAGACGCCTGACAGTGCCGGCCGGTATGTCCCGAGCGTGACGGTGGGACGTGCCCGCGGGAGAAGCGACCGCATGAAGGTGATCGTGTGCGGTGCCGGTCAGGTGGGGTTCCAGATCGCGCGCCACTTGTCGGATGAAGGCAACGCCGTCACCGTCATCGACAGCAACGCCGAGCTGGTGCGCCGGGTGACGGACCTGCTCGACGTCTCGGGCGTGATCGGCTTCGCCTCGCACCCGGACGTGCTGGCCCGGGCGGGCGCGCGCGACTGCGACATGGTGATCGCCGCGACCTCGATGGACGAGGTCAACATGGTCGCCTGCCAGGTCGCGCATTCGGTGTTCGAGGTGCCGACCAAGATCGCGCGCGTGCGCACCGAAAGCTATCTCGAAGCCGAATGGTCGGACCTGTTCCGCCGCGATCACATGCCGATCGACGTGATCATCTCGCCCGAGACCGAGGTGGCGCGCGTCACGCTGCGCCGCCTGTCGGCGACGGCCGCGTTCGACATCGAGCCGTTCCTCGACGGCGCGGTGCATTTCGTCGGGCTCAGGCTCGAACCCGAGTGCCCGGTGCTGAACACGCCGCTCAGGCAGCTCAGCGAGCTGTTCTCGACGCTGCGCGCCATCGTCGTCGCCATCCGGCGCGAGGGCAAGCTGTTCGTCGCCTCACCCTCGGACCAGCTTTTCGCCGACGACGAGATCTACTTCATCGCCGCGCGCGACGATGTGCAGCGCACCTTCGGGATCTTCGGGCGGCAGAACCTGCAGGCCAACCGCGTGGTCATCGTCGGCGCCGGGAATGTCGGCCTGCGCGTCGCCCGCGAGCTGGAAAGCCGGCCGCACTACCGCGCCAAGCTGATCGAACGCGACCGCACGCGCGCCGAGTTCGCCGCCGACCGGCTCGAGCGCACGATCGTGCTGAACGGCGACGCGCTCGATGCCGCCATCCTGTCCGAAGCCGGGATCGCCGACGCCGACGCCATCGTCGCCCTGACCGACGACGACCGGACCAACCTGCTGAGCTGCGCGCTGGCGGGGCAGGCGGGTTGCCCGATCTCGATCGCACTCGCCAAGGACCCCACCTTCGAGCGTATCGCCGGGCCGCTGGGGGTCGACGCGCTGATCAACCCGCGCGCCACCACGGTGTCGTCGATCCTGCGCCATGTGCGGCGCGGCAAGATCCGGGCGGTCTATTCGGTCGGCGGCGGCGAGGGCGAGGTGATCGAGGCACAGGTCATGTCAACCTCGCCGCTGGCCGACAAGCGCCTGCGCGACATCAGCTTTCCCGCGGGCTCGATCGTCGGGGCGATCCTGAGCAACGGCGAAGTCAAGATGCCGCATGGCGACCTCGGCATCCGGGTCGGCGACGTGCTGGTGCTGTTCGCCCAGCGCAGCGCCGTGCATCAGGTCGAACAGATGTTCCGCGTCAGCGTCGACTATTTCTGAGCCCATGCACAGGCCGCTCCCGCCGCTGTTCGCGCTGGCCCTGGGCATCCTGGCACTGGCGATGCTGATGCCGGCCAGTGCGGCGGCGATCCTCGGTGAATGGCGGGCGGGGCGCAGCTTTCTCTATGCCGGGATCGCCACCGGCTTTGCCGCGGCGATCGTGGGCGTGGCGCTGTCGGGGGCGCGCCGCTTCCCCGGCGGGCAGGGCGAGCTGGTCGCCCTGGTGGGCTGCTGGGTGCTGCTGCCGGTGTTCGCGGCGCTGCCGGTGCATCTGATCACGCCGCAGATCGGCTTTGCCGGCGCCTGGTTCGAGATGGTCGCGGCCTTCACCACCACCGGCGGCACGATCTACGCGGCGCCCGACACGCTGCCGCTGCCGCTGCACCTGTGGCGCGGGCTGGTCGGCTGGCTCGGCGGCCTGCTGACGCTGAGCGCGGCCTACGCGATCCTGGCGCCGCGCCGGCTGGGCGGGTTCGAGGTGCTGCTGCAATCCGACGCCGAGGGCGCCCGGGATGGCGGCACGGCCGGGCGCGGTGCGCTCGGGCTGAGCGCGGGCTTCGCCTCGATCGAGACCCGGTTGCGGCGGGCGCTCAGGGCGATCCTGCCGGTCTATGCCGGGCTGACGCTGGCTCTTGCGCTGGTGCTGCACATGCTGGGGCAGGGGCCGATCGTGGCCGGCGTGCATGCGATGGCGGTGCTCTCGACCAGCGGCATCTCGGCCCATGCCGCCGGCCTGGCGTCGCAGTCGAACATTCTCGCCGAACTGGCGATCGCGGTCTTCCTCGTGCTGGCGGCAACCCGGCTGATCTATGCCCGCGCAAGCCAGATCGGCGCCCGCACCGGCCCGTTCCGCGACCCCGAACTGCGGCTGATGGCGGCGCTGGTGGCGGTCGTCTCGGCGGCGCTGTTCCTGCGGCACTGGGTGGCGGTGCTGTCGCTCGAGGCGGCCCAGCGCCAGGGGCTGGGCGATGCGCTCGAAGCCTTCTGGGGCGGTGTTTTCACCGCGCTCAGCTTCCTGACCACCACGGGTTTCGAGAGCGCCTTCTGGGACAGCGCGCGAAGCTGGTCGGGGCTGCCCAGCCCGGGGCTGGTGCTGCTTGGGCTGTGCGCCATCGGCGGGGGGGCGGCAACCACCGCGGGCGGGGTCAAGCTGATCCGCGTCGCATCGCTGCTGCGCCAGGGGGTGCAGGAACTTGACCACCTGGCCCAACCCAACGCGGTCCTGGGCTCGGGCTCGGGCCTGCATGGCCGGAGCACGGGGCAGGGCGCCTTCATCGCCTGGGCGTTCGTGATGCTGTATGTGTTCGCGGTGTTCGCGGTGACGCTGGCGCTGGGGTTGCTGGGGATGCCGTTCGAGCGGGCGCTGATCGCCGCGCTCGCCGCGATCACCAACACCGGGCCGGTCTATGCGGCCGTGCTGGGCCCCGAGGCCAGCTTCGGCCTGATCGACCCGGCCGGGCGCGCGATCCTTTCGATCGGGATGATTCTGGGCCGCATCGAGGCGCTGGTGATCATCGCCCTGTTCAGCCCCGACCTGTGGCGCCGCTTCGCGCAGCGCGAAAAAACCGCTGGAAAAGCGCTGCCCGGACCCTCACAGTCGCGCTGGTGAGTCATCCGAACGGCCACGACGCGCCAAGAGCAAAACCGATAAAGGCAGAAAACAAGATGGCCAGCGAAACCAAGCAGAACCTTCAGGACACCTTCCTCAACCATGTCCGCAAGCAGAAAGTTCCCGTCACCGTGTTCCTGGTGAACGGCGTGAAATTGCAGGGTGTAATTACCTGGTTCGACAATTTCTGTGTTCTTTTGCGCCGCGACGGACAGTCGCAGCTTGTCTACAAGCATGCGATCTCGACCGTCATGCCGGCACAGCCCTTCAGCCTCTACGACGGCGAGACCGCGCAGTGACCCGAGCCGGGGCAGGGGTCGCGTGACCCGCGTCTTTGTCCTTCACGTCGATCTGAGGGCGCTGGACTCGCCCGAGCCCGGCGCCGCCCTCGACGAGGCGATCAGCCTGACCCGTGCCATCGACCTCGAACCGGTCGGTGGCATTGTCGTGCCATTGCCCAAGCCGCATGCAGGCATGCTGTTCGGCTCCGGCAAGGTCGCCGAACTCAAGGCGCGGTTCGAAGCCGACGGCGTCGATCTCGTGATCGTCAACGGGCCGCTCAGCCCGGTGCAGCAGCGCAACCTCGAGCGCGAGTGGAAGGTCAAGATCCTCGACCGCACCGGGCTGATCCTCGAGATCTTCGGCGAGCGCGCGCAGACCCGCGAAGGCGTGCTGCAGGTCGAACTGGCGCATCTCAGCTACCAGAAGACCCGCCTGGTTCGAAGCTGGACCCATCTCGAGCGCCAGCGCGGCGGGCTTGGCTTTGTCGGCGGCCCGGGCGAGACGCAGATCGAGGCCGACCGGCGCATGATCGACGAGCGCATCACCCGCATCCGCCGCCAGCTCGGCAAGGTGGTCAGGACCCGGACGCTGCACCGTGCGGCGCGGAAACGCGTGCCGTATCCGATCGTTGCGCTGGTGGGTTACACCAATGCCGGCAAGTCGACGCTGTTCAACCGGCTGACCTCGGCGAGCGTGCTGGCCGAGGACATGCTGTTCGCCACGCTCGACCCGACGATGCGGCAACTGACGCTGCCGTCGGGCCGGCTCGCGATCCTGTCGGACACGGTGGGGTTCATCTCGAACCTGCCGACGCAACTGGTGGCAGCGTTCCGCGCGACGCTCGAGGAGGTTCTCGAGGCCGACCTGATCGTGCATGTCCGCGACATCTCGCATCCGCAGACCCAGGCGCAGGCCGACGAGGTCATGGCTGTGCTGGAAGATCTGGGCGTCGATGCCGCGCGGCGCGAGACCATCGTCGCCGCCTTCAACAAGATCGACCGGCTTGATGCCGAGGCCGCCGCCGCGATCCGCGCCCAGACCGGGCGCGAGGTGGACGCGGTCGCGATCTCGGCGGTCACCGGCGAAGGCTGCGACGATTTGCTGCGCGAGATCGAGGCGCGGCTGCACCCGCGGCGGCTCGTGCTGCGCGTGTCGCTGCCGCACGCCGAAGGCCAGGCCGCGGCTTGGCTCTACAGCCACGCCGAGGTCCGTGGCCGCAGCGACGACGAGGCCGGCTGCCAACTGGATGTCGAGATGACCGAGCGCGAGTTCTTCCAGTTTCGCAAGGCGTTCGGCAATCGGGCGGCGGTGCTGAGTCGCGAGGAGTTGCCCGTGCACTAATGCCGTGCAGTACTGCCTGTTTGACATAATATCCCTTCTGCGAATTTGCACCTCCCACCGTCCCCAATCGGGATGATCCCGCCCGCTTCAGGACTGGAACCCCTCAAGTTTCCCAAACTGAGACAACAGCGCGCTTTCGCGCGCCCCGCCCACGGGTTATCTTGTCACGCTAAGTCGCTCGTATTTGTAACGTTTGGAGTTTGGCAGTTATCGCCATGCGTGACCTCAATGTCTTCGAAGCCGTCGTCGAGCCGAGCGTGGAGCGCATCCCGCTCGTGGATATCCGCTGCCATGACGAACTCGACGGACGCGCGTGCGAAATCTCGCACGTCATCTATCGCAACGTCTTCACCGAGTTCGACCAGAAGCTGTCGCGCCACCTCGCGGCGGTGACCGGCACCGGGTTTCCGGCCGTGTCCGCAACCATCCGCATCCGCGAGACCAAGCCCGACGCAATCTGGCAGACCGGCAAGTCGCTGCATTTTGCATCGGTCCCGCATGCGCTGCGCGGGATCTCGGCGCGATCGCTCAAGAACCGGGCGACGGTCGAGATCTCGGTCCATGCGCCGGAAACCGAGATGACGGTCGCCGACAATCCTGGCGCGCGGCAGACGCTCGACAAGGGCGATCTTTCGGCGCTCTCCAGCGCGCTCGAGTTTTGCGCCCTGCTGGGCGAGGTCGAGTTTCTCGAGATTTCCGGCGATTACGATCTGGTCATGGTGCAGCCGCTGGGGTCCGACCTGCGGCCGGTCACGATCGACCTCTACCGCGGCAGCCTCAACGTCCATGGCGCGCATTCCGACAAGGATGTGTTCGAGGGCCCGCTGTTCGATTACCGCAAGCTCGCGCTGGAAAACGCGGTGATCCGCGGCTATCTGGCCTCGGCGCGCCATGCGCTGGCGGCGACCAAGGAGGACGCGGTGATGACCTTCCGCGCCGCGGCCGAGGCGCGAATCCTCAGCTTCGACCGCGCGCTGGCCGGCCGCCCGCTCGAGGATTACCGGCTGGATGCGGTGATCTCGCTGGTCGCCCGGCTCAAGGCCGGGCTTGGCGACAATCTGGCGGGCTTGTCCGAGGATGCGCAGATCACTGCCCTGGACTGGGCCGTCTCGATCGAGCGCGCCGCCGGCGCCGGCGCCGCATCCGGCAAGTACTCGACCCTCGACTACCTGCTGCGCGGGCCGCATCGCGCGGCGTCCTGATGGGTGCCGGGGGCGCCTGGCGCGCCCCTGCCCGCGTGCATGTCGGGGTATCGCCCGTGCCCGGGGCTCGCCCCCGCGGCCACCGATCCGGCAGCTACCGATCCGGCAGCGCCGTCCTCACATCTTACCGCACGAAAAAGGCCGCCGCCCGGGTCTGAGGGCGGCGGCCGAGGTGGCGTTCCAACTCGATCGGGACCCGCGCACCGGCCGTGGCGGGCCGATGGCGCGGCGAGCGAGGCCGGCAGCAGGCGCCGGCAGTCGTGGGTCGGGCCGCGAGGGGTGGAAGTGGCCCGGATCGGTCCCGGCTGGAACGCGGGCGAACTCAGAACATCGCGGGCAGCGTGAGCCCGGCAAAGATCAGCACACAGATCACCACCAGCCCGGCGGCATCCGCCAGCGCCTCGCGCGGTGCATGGGCGAGGAAGTTCCGGGCCTTGATCATCTGTGCCATGGCGCATCTCCATCTGGAATCGCGGTGTGTTGTTGATATGTTCACCACAAGTTCCATGCGATGTCCAGAACATTTTAAGAACATCCGGGAAACCGTCACCCACCCTTCAGCAGCCTGACCGAGGCATCGCGCTCGAACAGGTGCAGCAGGACCCTCAGCGCCACCCCTCTCGGCCCGTCGAGCGCTGGCTCGCGCACCAGCGCCAGCCGGGCATCGTCGCGCGCCATCTCCATCAGCCCGCGGTCGGCGTCGAGGTCGGCAATCCGGAACCGCGGCAGGCCCGATTGCGCGGTGCCGATCAGGTCGCCCGCGCCGCGGATGCGCAGATCCTCCTCGGCGATGCGGAAGCCGTCCTCGGTCGCGCGCATGATCTCGAGCCGCGCGCGCGCGGCCTCGCCCAGCGGCGGCGCGTAGAGCAGCAGGCAGAACGAGCGCCCTGCCCCGCGCCCCACCCGTCCGCGCAACTGGTGAAGCTGGGCAAGCCCGAAATGCTCGGCCTGCTCGATCACCATGATGGTGGCCTCCGGCACGTCCACGCCCACCTCGATCACCGTGGTCGCGACCAGCACCTGCCGCTCGCCCGACTGGAAGGCGGCCATTGCCGCGTCCTTGGCCTCGGGCGCCATCTGGCCATGCACCAGGGCGACGCGATCCGCCCCCAGCGCCTCGGCCAGCAGCCGGTGGCGGGTCTCGACCGACACGAGGTCCGAGACCTCGCTGTCCTCGACCGCCGGGCAGACCCAGTAGGCCCGCCGCCCCTCGGCCAGCGCGGCGCGCAGCCGCTCGACCACCTCGCCGGCGCGGTCCAGCGACACCAGCCGCGTCTCGACCGGCTGGCGTCCCGGCGGCTTCTCGTCCAGCACCGAGATGTCGAGATCGCCATACCCCGCCAGCGCCAGCGTCCGCGGGATCGGCGTCGCCGTCATCACCAGGAGGTCGCAGCCATAGGGCGCCTTCGAGGTCAGCTCCAACCGCTGGCGCACGCCGAAGCGGTGCTGCTCGTCGATCACCGCGAGGCGCAGGTCGCCGAACGCCACGTCGCCCGAGAACAGCGCATGCGTGCCGATCACGATCCGCGCCGCACCATCCCGGATGGCGGCGAGCTTGGCCTCGCGCGCCGCCCCCTTGTCGCGCCCGGTCAGCAGCACAAGCTCGACCCCCGCGGCCGCGGCGATCGGCCCGAGATTGGCGGCATGCTGGCGCGCGAGGATCTCGGTCGGCGCCATCAGCGCGCCCTGCCCCCCGGCCTCGGCCGCGACCATCAGCGCCATCGCCGCGACCCAGGTTTTGCCCGCCCCCACATCGCCTTGCAGCAGGCGCATCATGCGCAGGCCGGCGCCCATGTCGGCGGCGATCTCGGCAATCGCGCGGGTCTGCGCGCCGGTGGGCCTATAGCCGAAGGCCGCCGCCGCCCGCGCCCGCAACGCGCCATCGCCCGCCGTCGCGCGCCCCTTGCCGCGGCGCATCTTCTCGCGCGCGATCTGCAACGCAAGCTGGTGCGAGAACAGCTCGTCATAAGCCAGCCGCCGGCGCGCCGGCGCCCCGGGCGACAGGCTCGCCACCCCCTCGGGCGCGTGCAGCGCGCTCAGCGCCGCGCGCCAGCCCGGCCAGCCCTCGCGCGCCAGAACCGCCGGGTCGAGCCATTCGGGCAGGTCGGGCGCCCGGGCCAGCGCGCCCGCCACGGCCTTGGCCATGATCCGCGCGGTCACGCCTTCGGTGAGGCCATAGACCGGCTCGAACGGCGCGAGCCCCGCCGCCTCGGCCTCGGTCAGCACCAGGTCGGGATGCGGCATCTGCAACCGCCCGTCGTAGAAATCGACCTTGCCCGACACCACCCGCACCGCGCCCACCGGCAGCGCGCCGCTCAGCCACTCGCGCCGCGGGCGGAAATACAGCAGCTCGAACACCTGCCCGCCGCCGCGCACGACGATGCGATAGGGCTGGCGCTCGCTGCGCGGCGCATGGTGCTCGGCCACCTCGACCAGCACGGTCACGGTCTCGCCCGGCGCCACGCCGATCAGGCTGTCGCGCGGGCGGCGGTCGATTACGCCGGTGGGCAGGTGAAAGATCAGGTCCACCACCCGCTCCAGCCCGATCCGCGCCAGCGCCCTGGCCGTGCGCGGGCCGACGCCCTTGATCCCGGCGGCGTCGGCGAACAGCGGGAAAAGGATCTCGGGGCGTGCCATCGGGTCAGGTGATGGCGTGGGGCGCGCCGGGCGTCAAGCGCCGCGGTCGGCGGGGTGGTTAACCCCGTCGACCCAGGGCACATCCAGCCCGCGCAGGTCCACCCCCGCGACACAGCCCAGGTTGACGCCGAATTCCTGCGGGTTCGAGCGCCTGAGGTGGTGCGTGTAAATCCCGCAGATGTCACAGAAATAATGCTTCGCCGCATGGGTGCCGAAGGTGTAGAGCCGCAAGCTCTCGCCCGCCTCGACGCGCAACTCCCCCACCGGCACGCTGACCACGATCGCCCCCTTGCGCCGGCACATCGAGCAGTCGCACCGCCGGCGGCTGGCCAGATCGAGCCGCGGAAATGTCAGGCGCACCGCGCCGCAGTGGCAGGTGGCTGTGTGGCTCACGCCCCCTCCCCCGCGCCGATCAGGGCGAGCCAGTCGTCCTCCGAAATCACCTCGACCCCCAGCGCGGTCGCCTGCTTGAGCTTCGAGCCTGCGCCGGGCCCGGCGATCACAAGATCGGTTTTCGCGGACACACTGCCCGCGACCTTGGCCCCCAGCGCCTCGGCCCGGGCCTTGGCCTCGGCCCGGCTCATGCGCTCAAGCGTGCCGGTGAAGACGAGGGTCTTGCCGGCCAGCGGGCTGTCGGAGGCGCGCGGCGCGGCGGGCGCGGGGTTCAGGCGGGCGGCCAGCCGGTCGATCGCGGCGCGCTCGGCCGGCTGCGCGAAGGCGTCGGTCAGCGCCATCGCCACCGAGGCGCCGATGCCGTCGATGCCCACG
>JAVVFE010000023.1:0-16378 GCA_032251175.1 Thermohalobaculum sp. | reverse complement strand
CGAGGCCGCGGGCGGGCGGCAGGAGACGCGCGGCGACCGGCAGCGTGGCCGCACCGAGCAGCGCGGTGATCGCCAGACCGACCGTGGCGACCGGCAGACCGACCGGCAGGGCAGCCGGGGCGACCGGCAGACCGACCGGCAGGGCAGCCGGGGCGACCGGCAGGCCGACCGGGGCGAGCAGCGCGGCGACCGGCAGGAAGGTCGCACCGACCGGACCGAGATCCGCCAGGAGAACCGCACCGAGCGGCAGGGCAACCGGCAGGAGACCTATCGCCAAGTTTCGGACGACATCGCCGACAACCGCTACTGGGGCAACTACCACGGCTATGGCAGGGGCTATGGCTATGGCGGCTACTGGGCGGCCAATGCCGCCTGGGCCTTTGTCGGGGTGGTCGCGCTCGGCGCCCTGATCGCCTCGCTGCCGCCGGCGCACGAGACCATCATCATCCAGGGCGACACCTACTATTACTCGGACGGAACCTACTACAAGGCATCGGGCGGCCAATACCAGGTGGTGGCGCCCCCGGTCGGCGCCACGGTCACGAACGCGCCCTCGCAGGTCACCAATGTCTATGTCGGCGACAAGGAATATGGCTATGCCAACGGCGCCTATTACGATGTGAAGCCGCCCGCCGACGAGGAGAGCGCGCCGACCTATGCGGTGGTCGCCCCCCCGGTCGGCGCGAGCGTCCCCGACCTGCCGGAAGGCGCCGAAAAGCGCCCGGTCAACGACACCGACTACTTCGTCTACGCCGAGACCTGGTATCAGCCATTCTACAGCGGCTCGAACGTGATCTACATGGTGGTCGCCGACCCAACCGGCTGAGCCGGCGCGCCGGGACGTATAGGTGGCGCGCCGGTGACGGCGCGCCGGCATTGCGCAAGTGCGGCCCGTCGGGACACGATCTGCCCCGACGGGCGTGTGGTGCCCGGATCGGGCATGGGGGTTCCGATGACACGACATGCCGGCTCTGATGTTTCGCCTGGCCGCGGTGTCCGGCGTGCGGGGACGCCCGCGGTGGTGGTCCTGATCGCGCTGCTGCTGGGCGCCTGCACCACCGTGCTGGCACGCAATCCGGTGCCCGAGGCGCAGATCAGCAAGGCCGCGCCCTATGGCATCACGATCGAGAACGGCGTGGTCCGCGACTGGGGCGACAACGTCTCGTCCGGCACCAGCGCGCGGGTGATCGAGAACTGGGCCGCCCGGCTGAAGGTGATCCATGCCGCCGAAATCGCGTCCGGCACGCCGATCGTCGAGACCAGTCTCGCGCTGTCCGGGGGCGGGCCGGACGGGGCGTTCGGTGCGGGCTTGCTGAACGGCTGGACCGAGCGCGGCGACCGCCCCGAGTTCACCGTGGTCACCGGCATCTCGACCGGCGCGATCATCGCTGTGTTCGCGTTCCTCGGCCCCGAGTTCGACGACGAACTGACCCAAGTCTACACCACCTACTCGACCGACCAGCTGGCCACCCGGACGATCTTCGCCGGGCTGACGGGGGGCACTGCGCTGACCGACACGCGCGGCTACCGCGCGCTGATCGAGCGCTACATCGACGACGATGTGGTCGCCCGGATCGCCGAGGAATCCCGGCGCGGGCGCATCATGCTGATCGGCACGACGAACCTCGACGCCTCGCGACCCGTCATCTGGAATATCGGGGGAATTGCCGCAACCGGGCACCCGATGGCCAAACGCCTGATCCACGATATCATCCAGGCTTCCTCGGCGATCCCCGCCGCCTTCCCGCCGGTGCTGATCCCGGTCGAGACCGCGGATGGGCGGCGCTACGACGAGATGCATGTCGACGGCGGCGCGACGCAGCAGGTGATGTTCTTCAGCCCCGAGGTGCCGATGCGCCGGATCGACAAGGCCGTGGGCGTGGAGATCGACCGGACAATCTATGTCGTCATCAACAACAAGCTGCGCAAGCCCTACGATCCGGTGCGCCCGCGGCTGGTGTCGATCGCCGGGGCGGCAGTCTCCAGCCTGCTGGGCGGCGCGGGCTCGGGCGACATCTACAAGATCTTCGCCATCGCCGAGCGCGACGGGATGCATCTCAACGTCCTCGCCATCCCGCGGGAGTTCGACAAGGAGCCGACCGAAGCCTTCGATCCGGTCTATATGAAGGCGCTCTACGATCTCGGCCACGAGTATGGGTTGGCCGGCGACCGCTGGTCCGCGACGCCGCCAGACTTCACGCCATGGCCCTGAAACCCGGCGCACGCCGCCGTGCGCCGCGGCCCTTCGGGCTCGCCGGGGTCATCGGCGCCTGGCTCGCGGTCTGTCTGCTCGGCCTTGCCCCCTTCGGATCGGCCCGCGCCCAGGCGCCGGACGCGCCTTTGCCGGCGGATGGCGTTGCCCGCATCGTCGAGGCGGCCCGCGACGCCGGCGTGCCGGTGGTGATCATCGGGGCCGCGGCCTTGCCGGCGGCCGGCCCGGCCGCGCCGCCGACACGCGCGCCGATCGCCGATCGCGCCGCCGGGTTCTCACGCGTGATCGTGGGCAATTTTGAGCGCGACCTGGCCGATCTCGCGGCCCTGCCCCAGACCCTGCCGATCCTGGTCGCCGGGCTCTCACCGGATGGCGATGCCGGCTGGGTCCGGGGCGCGCTGGGGATCGCGGCGCTGGCGGTGCTCGCCGGGGTCGCGATCGAGCGGGGCGTGACCGCCTGGCTGGTGCCGGTCCTGCTCGGCGGGCCGCCCGCCCGCGACGGCGCCCGCACCGCGCGCATCCGCTACGTTCTGCTGCGCGCCGCGATCTGGGCCTTGGCGCTCGCGCTCGGTTTCGGCCTCGGCTTGCTGGCGGCGGTCTTCGCGGTGCGCCATCTGCCGGCACACGAGACCGTCGTCCTGTCGGTGTTCGAGGCGGTCGTGAGCATCCGTCTTGCGCTTCTGTTCTTCCGCGCGCTTCTGGCGCCCTACGAGCCGGCGGCCCGGCTCGTCGCGGTCCCGGACCCGCTCGCGCGCCTCACCTATCGCCAGTTCAGGCTCGGGGCGATTGTGGTGGGTATCATTGCCGCCGCGGCTTACTGGCTGATCCGGATCGACGCGCCGGCCGGCGTGAGCGACCTCGCCACATCGGCTGCAACCATGCTCGGGGCGGTTCTCCTCGGCAGGCTGGTGTGGCGGCTGCGCCCGCCACGGGCGGACCGGCGAGCCGGGATTGCGGCTTTCTCGATGGCGCGGTCCTGGCATCTCGTGGTGATCGCCTATCTTGCCGCCGCCGTGCTGACGACAGTGTTCGGGCGGCTTGCGGGCCTGCCGATCCATGGACTGGTGATTGCCCCGGTGTTCGGCGCGGTCCTGGCCGCGGTTCTCTACAGTGCTGCGCTGTTGGCGGTGGATCGCGCCTTCGGATCGTCCGCCGAGGGCGCGGACCCGGCCATCCCGTCGTTCCGCGCCTGGGGCGAGCGCGCGGCGCTGGTCGTGGTGATCGGCATCGCGCTGGGCGTGGTGCTCGACGCCTGGGAGGTCGGCATCTTCAACGAGGCCGGCAAGGTCCGCCCGGTCCTGACCGTCCTTGTCATGTCCGGGGTGGCCTGGATCGGCTGGTCGGCGATCCGCACCGCCTTCGACCGGTGCCTGGCGCAGGAGCGCCACGCACACGCCGCGACATCCGAGGACAGGGACGAGGCCGACGAGGGCGGCGCCGGCGGCACGCGTCTTGCGACCATCCTGCCGCTGTTCCGCAACGCGATCCTGATCACCATCCTCGTGGTGGCCGGCATGGTGGTGCTGTCGTCGATGGGGATCGATGTCGCGCCGCTGTTCGCGGGCGCGGGGCTGGTCGGCATCGCCGTCGGGTTCGGCGCGCAGACCCTGGTGCGCGACATCTTCTCGGGCGCGTTCTTCCTGATCGACGACGCCTTCCGCGTCGGCGAATACATCGACACCGGCGGCGCCAAGGGCACGGTCGAGAAGATTTCGATCCGCTCGATGCAACTGCGCCACCACACCGGGCCGCTGCACACCATCCCGTTCGGCGAGATCCACCAGCTCACCAACTTCTCGCGTGACTGGGTGATCATGAAGCTGCCGATCCGGGTCCGGTTTGGCACCGACACCGAACGGGTGCGCAAGCTGGTGAAGAAGCTGGGGCAGGAGCTGCTGGCCGACCCGGTGATCGGCGCGAAGTTTGTCGAGCCCCTCAAGTCGCAAGGTGTCTACAAGATGGACGAATACGGCATCATCACCCGGGTGAAGTTCAAGACGAAACCCGGCGATCAGTTTGCCGTGCGCAAGGTGGTCTACCAGCGGATGAACGAGCTGTTCGAGAGCGAGGGCATCGCCTTCGGCGGGCGCGAGGTCGTCGTGCGCGCCTCCGGCGAGGGTGAGGCGGGGACTGGGCGCGGCGCGGCTGCCCTGGCCGCGGCGGCGGCGGCCGCCGAAGCTGCATCCGAGGCGCCGGCGCCGCGGTGATCGCCGGCCGGGGCTTGCGCGGCGGCGGTCGCGCGCGCGCGCCCCGGACATTGAGTGCGCATCATGTTGAAGCAACGCCGCTCGTCCGAGTGGCGCCTGTGAAGGGGACCGAGATGCCGCAGGACAGCGCCGAGCACCAGCGGGTGATCCGCTATTCCGTTGATATCTATGTCACACTCGGTCTGATCTCGTTCTTCGCCTGGCTCTCGATCCGGTTGCTCTCGCCATTTCTCTCGATCCTGCTGTGGGCGATGGTCCTGGCAGTGGCGCTCCATCCGGTGTTCGTCTGGCTCCGGGACCGGATGGGCGGTCGCAGCGCCCTTGCGGCCACGGCGATTGCGATCCTTGGCGTGGTGCTGCTGATCGGACCCACCGTGGTGATCGTCGACTCGATCATCGGGTCGACGATCAACCTTGCGAACCGGCTGGGGGTCGAGGCGGTGCAGTTGCCGACGCCCGACCCATCGGTGCAGGATTGGCCGATCATCGGCAACACGGTGTTCCGGCTGTGGCAAGGCGCCCATGCGGATCTTGCCACGACCGCCGAGCATTTTGCGCCGCAGCTTCGCGATCTCGGCGCCTTCCTGCTCAGCACCGGGGCGGGGCTGGCGCGCGGCGTGCTCGAGTTCGCGCTGTCGGTGATCTTCGCCGCCGTGATGCTGGGCCATGCGGCGGCGCTGGGCAGGCTCAGCGAGCGCATGGCGAGCCGGGTGGCATCGACCCGCGGCCGGATGTTCGTCGAGACCGCGACGGCCACCATCCGCAACGTCTCGCGCGGCGTGATCGGTGTTGCGATCATCCAGGGCGGGCTGGCTGCGGCCGGCATGATGGTGGTCGGGCTGCCCTTCGCGGGGCTTTTGGCGGCGGTTGCCGTGGGGGCCGCCATCGTGCAGATCCCGGCGCTCGCGATCCTGCCGACGGTGATCTACGTCTGGACCGCCGAGCCCACGGTGACCGCGCTGCTCTACACCCTCTACATGGTCCCGGTGATGCTGTGCGACAACGTGCTGAAACCCATCCTGATGGCGCGCGGCCTGACGACGCCGATGGTCGTCATCCTGATCGGCGTGATCGGCGGCACACTCGATTCCGGACTGGTCGGCCTCTTCGTCGGCCCGGTGATCCTGGCCGTGTTCTACGAGATGGTGAAGGTCTGGGTCGCGTCGATCGAGGCCGCGCCGGCGGGACTGGGCACGACGGAATCCGGCAGCGAGCCGCCCGACGGACGGACCTCGGATGCCTGACGCGCGCACGGGGTTCCGGCCGCCGCGATGTGCCGCGCGGCGCCGGGGGGCACGGCACCGCGCGCCGCGTGGGATGCGTCGTCCGGCAGGTTGCGGCGCGATGGATCGCCATCAAGGCGACAGCAAGGGGCGCGGAGCCCGCCGCACAATCGCATCCCATGGCGGAACGGAGACCGTCTCGCATGCCACTTGATCTGACGCCGGACGACCGGGCGATGCTGGGCGGTGCGTTCGGGCCGGGCGCGGCGTCGGCGATGCAGATCCTTGTCACCTATGCCGAGGCGATCGGGGCGCCGTGGTTGCTCGACATCCGCCGGGCACATATCGACGGCTGTCTCTATCATGGCCAGGTCAGTCTCGACTTCGTCGAGCGGCTGGTGGCGTTGGAAGCGCGGGTTCGGGTGCCGACGACGCTGAATGTCGGCTCGATCGACCTGATCCACCCGGAACTCATGCGGCTGGATGCGGTTGAGCAGGCGCCCGCGCGCCGGCTGATGACGGCACATCAGGCGCTGGGTTGCGTGCCGTCCTTCACTTGCGCGCCCTACCAGACGATGTTCCGACCCAGCTTCGGCGAGCAGATCGCGTGGGGCGAGTCGAACGCCATTGTCTTCGCCAATTCGGTGATCGGTGCGCGGACCAACCGCTACGGCGATTTCATCGACCTGTGCTGCGCGGTCACCGGGCGTGCCCCAGCCTGGGGTCTGCACCTGCCCGAAAACCGGCTCGCGCGGATCCTGTTCCGGCTGACCGGGTTCTGCGGCGACTTCGAGCCGACCGACACGCTGTTCGTCGGGGTCGGGTTGATTGTCGGACGATTGAGCGGCGACACGGTGCCGGTGATCGAGGGGCTGCCGCTGCCGAGGGACGAAGACCAACTCAAGGCGCTGGGCGCGGCCGCGGCCTCGTCGGGCGCGGTTGGGTTGTTTCATGCGGTGGGTATCACGCCCGAGGCGCCCACGCTGGCCGCGGCAACAGGCGGGCGCACCCCGGCAACCGTGTTCGCGATCACGCCTGACGATGTCGCGGCCGCCGTGCGCGATCTCTCGGATGTCCCGGACGGGGGGCCGCTCGCTGCTGTCTGCCTCGGCACGCCGCACTTCTCGCATGCCGAGTGGCAGCGGTTGCTGCGGCTGATCCGCGAGATCGAGCCGGCCGCTGGCATCCCGATCTACGTCAATACCGGACGCGAGACGCTGCGCAGGCTCGAGGCGGAGAACGCTTTCTCGGGCCTCGATCGCGCCCGGATCGTGCCGGTCACCGACACTTGCACCTATGTGACCGCGATCCTCGAACGGCTCGACGGCGCGGTGATGACCAACTCGGCCAAATGGGCACATTATGCGCCGGGCAACATCGGCGCTGTGGTCGCATTCGGCGAGTTGCGAGACTGCGTGCTTTCGGCGGCGTCCGGGCGTGTGATGCGGACTGCGCGATGATCCGCCCGGTGCAGATGCTGGCTTTCGGTGCGGCCCGGGGCACTGTGCTGGTGCTGGCCAGGCCGCTCAGCTTCTGGGGTGGGGTCGATGCGCGGACGGGCAAGATCATCGATGCCTCGCACCCCGACCGTGGGTGCAGCGTGCAGGGCCGGGTTCTCGCGATGCCCGGCGGGCGAGGATCATCCTCGTCCGCATCGGTCCTTGCCGAGGCATTGCGCCGGGGGACAGGCCCCGTTGCAATCGTCATCGAACGCCCCGATCCGATCCTTGCGGTCGGGGCGCTGGTGGCGCAATCGCTATACGGCATTGCGTGTCCGATTGCGGTCTGCCTGGGGCATGGCTTGGCGACCGGCATGGTCGTGTCGATCCATGGCGCACCGGGCGATGATGCGACGCTGGTGATCGAGGAGGCTTGCTGACCCTCCTGCGGTCTGGTGCCGTCGGCGTGGGTTGCGTGCGGCCGGTTGCCATGGCCGACCGATCGCCGCGCCTTGAGGAGTTTACAACATAACAGTTGTGAATGGTGTAAATTACACAAACAACACGACAACCCGCTTTGACATGCGCCAAGGGGGGCCGGGATGGTATCCGGTTTTGATGAAGACGGCGCGGCTTGCGCGCCTCCCTGCCAGAAGGAGACCGCACATGTCCTTCAAGATCCTGATCCTCGGGGCCTCCTATGGGTCGCTTCTGGGCACCAAGCTCGCGATGGCGGGGCATGACGTGACGCTGGTCTGCCGCGCCGCCACCGCCGATCTGATCAACGCCGAGGGGACCGAGGTGCGCATTGCGCTGAAGGGCGAGGAGCGCCATCGCGCGATCCGGTCGGCAGAGCTTCCCGGCCGTGTCGATGCGGCAACGCCCGAGTCCGTGGATCCGGCCAGCTTTGATCTCGTCGCCCTCGCGATGCAGGAGCCGCAATATTGCGCGCATTCGCTGCGCACGCTGTTGGCGCGCATCGCCGATGCACGGGTGCCCTGCCTGTCGATCATGAACATGCCGCCGCTGCCCTTCCTCAAGCGCCTGCCGGGGATCGACCACCGGGCGCTCGAGCCGGCCTACACCGATGCGCGCGTCTGGGACCGGTTCGAGCCGGGCCTGGTGTCGCTTTGCTCGCCCGACCCGCAGGCCTTCCGGCCCGAGGGCGAGGACGCGAACGTGCTGCATGTCGGCCTGCCGACCAATTTCAAGGCCGCGGGCTTCGCCGATCCGGCGCATACCGCGATGCTGCGCGAGCTGGAGGCCGGGATCGACGCGGCGACCATCGACGGCAAGGACGTGCCGGTGAAGCTGCGCGTCTCCGACTCGCTGTTCGTGCCGCTGGCCAAGTGGAGCATGCTGCTCACGGGCAATTACCGCTGCATCCTGCCCGGGGGCGCCCGTCCGATCCGCGAGGCGGTGCATGGCGATCCCGATCTGTCGCGGTCGATCTACGAGCATGTCGACGCCATCGCGCGCCGCCTGGGCGCCGAGCCCGAGGCGCAGGTGCCGTTCGAGAAATACGCCCGCGCGGCCGAGAGCCTGCTGAAGCCGTCGTCGGCCGCGCGCGCCGTCGTGGCAGGTGCCCCGCTGATCGAGCGGGTCGACCGGGTGGTGCAGCTCATCGGACGGCAGGTCGGGCTCAACCATCCTGCCATCGATCAGGTTGTGGCCACGGTGGACGCGGCCCTTGTCGGCAACCGTGTGAAGGTGGCGTGACGCAGGCCCGCGTCACGCCGCGATGGCGGCTGCGGCGCGGGGAAGGGGCGAGGGCACGTCACTGACAGCATCGGCGGGGTCGTGCGCGGCTTCGCCCTCCATCGAGAAATGGCCCACGGCCGCGCTGAGCGCGGCGGAATGCTCGTCGAGCAGGGCCGAGGTCGTGGCGGTCTGGCTCGCCGCCTGCGCGTTCTTGCGGGTCAGGGCATCGAGTTCGCGAATCGCCCGGTTGATCTGTTCCGCGCCGATGCTCTGCTCGCGGATCGCGGTCGAGATCTCGTCCACCAATTCCGCGGTGCGGCCGATGTTCGGCACCAGCGCCTCGATCATCTGGCCCGCGTCATTTGCCGCGGCGATCGTCGTGGTCGAGAGATCGCCGATCTCGCGCGCCGCCTGCTGACTGCGCTCCGCGAGCTTGCGCACCTCCGAGGCGACCACCGCAAAGCCGCGACCGTGTTCGCCCGCGCGGGCTGCCTCGACCGCGGCATTCAGGGCGAGCAGATCGGTCTGGCGGGCGATCTCCTGCACGATGCCGATCCGCTCGGCGATCGTGCGCATCGCGCTGACCGTGCGCGTCACCGCATCGCCCGAGGAGCGCGCGCGCTCGGCAGCATCATGGGCGTTGCGCTCGGTCTCGACCGCATTTTCGGCCGATTGGCGGATGTTGGCCGTCATTTCCTCGACCGCCGCGGCGACCTGCTGCGCCGCGCCGGCCTGCTGCTGCGCGGCCCCTTCGATCGCCTGCGATGCCTGGCGCAGGTCGACCGAGGTTGCCGCAACCGTGGCGGCGATGGTCTTGGTGTGGCCGACGGTCAGGCGCAACTGCGCCACCATCCGGCGCAGGGCGTTGCCGAGGCGGTCCTCCTTGCCCCGAACCGCGACCTCGACCTCGAGCGCGCCGTCGGCCAGCTGGTCCGCGGCCTCGGCGTTGCGGCGCTGCGCATCGATCATCGCGCGCAAGGCGGTCTGGACGTTGCCGATCTCGTCGCGCCGGGTGGTTGGCGGCAGGTCGACCGAGACATCGCCGCGCGACAGGCGCTCGACCGCGGCGAGCATTGCACGGATCGGGCGCGAAAGCCCAAGCGCGCTGCGCCATGCGATTAGCCCGGCGCCGGCGACCAGCGCGAGCCCCATTCCCGCCATCCACACTTGCAGATCGGCAAAAGCCGCGAAGGCGTGATCGCGATCCATCTCGGAGAACAGCACCCAGCGGACGCTGAGGAAATCGACCGGCGCAACATTCACCAGCAGGCGCTGGCCGTCCCGCGCCTCCTCGATCATCCCGGCGCCGCCACCGGCCGCAAGGTCGAGTGCGGGCCCCGAGACGCGATGCGTCAGGATGGTGTCGGTGCCGATCCGGGGGTCGGTGCTGCGCAGCCAGCCATCGGTTCCGGCAAGCGTCGCGAACAGGCCGGCACCGCGATCGCCCAGAAGCGCGTTCAGCCGCCCGACTGGCATCTGCACGGCGAACACGCCCAGCACGATGCCGTTGGCATCGACGACCTGGCGCGCAAGGAACGCTGCCGGCGCGCCGCTGCTGGGCGCGTAGGCGGTGAAGTCGGCGAAGGCGGTGTCGTCCGGCCGCGCCATGGCATCGCGGAACGCCACGCCCAGCGCGCTGTCGCGATGCGGGCCGGTCAGCAGGTTGGTGGCGAAGTCGTCTTCCTTGTAGACGCTGTAGATGACGTTCCCGTCGGGCGCGATCAGGAAGATGTCGTAATATCCCCGCTCGTCCCGGATCTGGCGGAAGGCCGGGTGGATGAGCAGGTGTGCGCGCGAATACGAGCCCCGGTCGGCGGGGGCATCGAGCTTGTCGCGCTCGCCCGCCGGATAGGGATTGTCGTCGATGAACCACGCGCGCAGCACCGCGGCCGGGTCGGCGGCCACCAGTGGCCAGCTCCGGCCGAGCTGGGTGAGCGCGCGCTGCGTCGCGACCGCGCCAGACCAGTAGATCACGTCCTTGTCGATCGCGGCGAGGGAGTTCGCAACCTCGCTCTGGATGATCGTGGCGCGCGAATTCAGCGACTCCCTGATCATCGTGCCAGCAAAATCGCGCACCAGAAACGAGACGCCGATGCCGAACGCGCTCAGCGTCAGCAGGACGATGGCGCTGATCGTGGCAATCATCCGGCCGGCCAGTGTCAGGCGTGGCAGCATCGCTTGTGTCCTCGTCGCGTGGGAATCAGGATGGCTTCCGCGACGATTGCTCCGGCACTCTGAACGGGGGTTTAACGCTGGCGGTCACGATCGGGCGAGCGCCCCGGGCGCCTTGGCGGTCGTGCGTCCTGCCGGCATGCCGGCGCCGACCTCATCTCGCGCGCATCGGGGCGGATCGCCGCGCGCCGCCCGGTCAGGGCAGCGCGATGTCGAGCCAGACCAGCCGGTGGTCGGACGACGCCGGCCCGCGCGCGCCGGCGACCAGGCGTGCAAGCGGGTCGTCCGCGACGGGCCAGAACACGCCCCTGCCCGTCACCGAAAGCCCGGCCGAGGGCAGCAGATAGTCGACCCGCAGGTTTCCCGGCCCGGGCTGGTCGCGCCAGTCGGCGGTGTCGGTCGCGGCGGGCGTGCGGTGGCCGGTGTTGGCTGCGGCCTGAAGGCGGGCAGATTCGGCCGCACCCGGGCTCGACGGGCGTGGGTCCGCCAGCCGCGGATGGGCGAGCAGGGCCGCGATCGCCTCGTGCCGGGCCTCGCCATCGGCCGGGTCGGCGTTGAGGTCGCCCGCGACGACAAAGGCCGCATCGGGGGCAAGCCCACCGGGCACGCCCGCATCGTCCCGGAGCCAGCCGGCCCCGTCGATGATGGCGGCGAGAAGCGCGATCTCGTCGCCATTGCGCGCCCCGTTGCGGTCCTCGGGCCCGTCGAACACCGGTGGTGTCGGATGCGCGGCAAGCAGGTCCACCACCCCGCCCGGCAGGTGCAGGGGCACGATCCAGTGCGCCTTGGAACTGAGGCGCAGCGCGCGCCACACCGCGTCGTCGTGAAACGGCTGTCCGTCGGTCCGCCGCGGCCGGTTGGCGCCGGGCATCGCCGACCAGGGCAGCAGGCGGAAGCTGCGGACCGGGCCCAGCGGCAGGCGGCTCAGCACCGCCATGCCATAATGGCCGGGATAGGTGCCGAAGCCCCAGGCATCGGCCGGCCCCATGCGCCGCCCGTCGCCGTCGAGATCGAGGCCCGAGGGCTCGCCGGTGTTGACCGGGCCCTGATGGCGGTGGGGATACCCGGCCCCGGGCTGCCCGGCCACGCCATCGGCCAGCAGCGCGGCGAAGGCCGCAAGGGCCCGTCCCGCCGGGTCGCGGTCGAACTCCTGCAGCAGGATCACGTCGGGGCGCACGCGCAGCACGATCTCGGCGACCGCCAGAACCTGCGGCGTGCGCTTGGCGATGTCGCGCTCGAGCAGCCCCGCACCGGGCCGCGACAGCGCGACGTTGAATGTCGCGATCCGGATCGACCCGTCCGCGCGCGACAGATCGAGGGCATCCGCTCGCGCCGGCGAGCCGCCGAGCGCGAGCGCAAGGGCGAGAGCGGCCCGCAAGCCGCTCGTCCGGGCTGTCACGCGCCGGCGAGCCAGGGGGTCTCGACCGCGCGCCTGGCCTCGAAAGTCGAGATCGCGTCGGCCTTTTCCATCGTCAGGCCGATGTCGTCGAGCCCGTTCATCAGGCAATGCTTGCGGAACGGGTCCACGTCGAACCGGATCTCGCCGCCATCGGGGCCGGTGATGGTCTGGCTGTCCAGATCGACGGTGACGATGGCGTTGGCGCCACGCTCGGCGTCGTCCATCAGCTTGTCGACGTCGGCCTCGGGCAGCACGATCGGCAGGATGCCGTTCTTGAAGCAGTTGTTGTAGAAGATGTCCGCGAACGAGGGCGCGATCACGCAGCGGATGCCGAAGTCGAGGATCGCCCAGGGCGCGTGCTCGCGCGACGAGCCGCAGCCGAAGTTCTCGCCCGCCACAAGGATCTTCGCGCCGCGATAGGCGGGCTTGTTCAGTACGAAATCGGGGTTCTCGCGGCCATCGGCGTCATAGCGCATCTCGCTGAACAGGCTGACGCCCAGCCCGGTGCGCTTGATCGTCTTGAGGAACTGCTTGGGGATGATCATGTCGGTGTCGACATTGATCTGCGGCATCGGGGCCGCGACGCCGGTGAGCTTGGTGAACTTTTCCATGGCGGTCTCCTCTGAGCGCTTGGCTCCGGATAAAGCATGGCCGGCGCCCGGCTTCAAGCATTGACGCCAAGGTGATCATCGGTTGATCGGGGCGCGCGACCGAAACTCGCCTCTCGACCGTGAGATGTGCAGACCGATGAGGATGGAGGAAATCATGGCTTACGCAAGATTTGCCGCCGCGCTCACCACGGCGGTCGTCATTCTGGCGGCGGCGATTGCCGCGCCTTCCGCGGCCGGCGCGGCCCAGGCCGGGCGTGTCGTCGCCACCGACCTTGCCGCGCGCGCCGACGCGGCGCATCCACCCGTCGTGGCGGTTCGCAGCGGACGACGCGATGGCGGGCGTGGGCATTTCGGCGGCCATCGTGGACGACACCACGGCGGGTATTTCAGCGGTCATCGCGGTGGCCACCGGGGAAGCTTCTTCGGGGGGCATCGTGGGCGTCACCACGGCGGCCACTTTGGCGGCCATGGCCGGCGCGATCACGACGGCCATCGGTATGGCGGCCACGGCTATGTGCCCTTCGGCTATTTTCCCTATCGCCTCGGCGGTCATGGGTATCGCGGCGATCGATGACGAGGCGGGATGACGCGAGCCTCTGTCGCATCGTCACCAGGCTCGGTCGGGCCTTGCCCGACCAGGCGGGCGTGATCTGGTCGCTTGGCCCATATCGGACCTGGCGGCGGATCGTGTGTCCGCGAGCCGGTGTCGCGAACGGCGCAGCTGCCGGGCGCCTCTGCCCCCGATGCTGCCAGGGACAAATGTCCCTTTCGCGCCGCGCGATGCCCCGCTAGAGGGAGTGAATGCGCCCCGCCTTCTATCGCCCCAACGCCCCCTGGCTTGCCACCGGCCTGCTGCTGGCCTTGGGGTCGTCGTTCGGCCAGACCTTCTTCCTCTCGCTGTTCGCGGGCGAGATCCGGGGCGAATTCGGGCTGTCGGACGGGCAATGGGGCGGCATCTATACGGCCGCGACCCTGGGCTCGGCCACGGTGCTGGTGCAGGCGGGGCGGCTTGCCGACACCATGGCGCTGAGGCGTCTCGCGGTGGGGATCCTGTTGCTCTATGCCGGCGCCATGCTGGCGATGGCCTCGGCCGCATCGGTCTGGCTGCTGGGGCTGGCGGTCTTTGGCCTGCGCTTCTGTGGACAGGGGATGCTCAGCCACCTTGCCATGACGGCCATGGCGCGGTGGTTCCGCGCCAACCGGGGCCGGGCGGTGGCGGTCGCGGTGCTGGGCTATCCGATCGGCGAGGCGCTGCTGCCGCCCCTCACGGTGCCGCTGGTCGCGGCGGTGGGTTGGCGCGGGGGCTGGCTGATCGCGGCCGGCATCGTGCTGGTGGTGCTGCTGCCGGTCGTGCTGCGGCTGATGGCCGATCCCCGGACGCCGCAGGGCGAGGGGCCGGACGAGACCGCGGCGGGCCTTGGCGGGCGGCACTGGACTCGCGGCCAGGTGCTGGGCCACTGGGGGTTCTGGGCGCTGATGCCGGGGATCCTCGCGCCCTCGTTCATCGGCACGGTTGCGTTCTTCCATCAGGTCCATATTGCCGAGACGCGGGGCTGGGACCTTGCGGTGATGACGCTGGGCTACCCGGTCTATGCGGGCGTGTCGGTCGCGACCTCGCTCGCCTTCGGGCGGGTGGTGGATCGGGTCGGGCCGCTCAGGCTGCTGCCGGTCTATCTGCTGCCGATGGCCGCGGGCATGGTGCTGATCCAGATGCCGGGCAGCGAGGTGATCTGGATGGGGGTGCTGCTGTGCATCGGCCTCACGCAGGGCATTGCGGTCACCATCATCGGCACGCTTTGGCCCACGCTCTACGGCACGCGGCATATCGGCGGCGTCAAGGCGCTCGCGACCTCGGCCATGGTGGTGGCGACCGCGGCCGGGCCCGGCATCACGGGGCTTGCGATCGACCTTGGCGTGCCGTTCCCCGACCAGGGCATGGCGATGGCGGCATGGCTGGTCGCGGTCTCGGGGCTGTTCGCGGTCGTCGGCGCGCGCCTTGCGCGCGAGGTGCGGGTGCCGGCGACATCTTAGCAAAAGGGCGGCGCTCTGCGGCGGCGCCCCTGCCGTGTCGGGGGGCGGAGCCTCAGCCCAGTTCCCGCACGTCCGTCAGGCGCCCGGTGATCGCCGCCGCCGCGGCCATGGCGGGGCTCAGCAGGTGGGTGCGGCCCTTGTAGCCCTGCCGCCCCTCGAAATTGCGGTTCGAGGTCGAGGCGCAACGCTCGCCCGGGGCAAGCTGGTCGGGGTTCATGCCCAGGCACATCGAGCAGCCGGCCATGCGCCAGTCGAAGCCGGCCTCGATCAGCTTCTGGGCGATGCCCTCGGCCTCGGCCTGGGCGCGCACGAGGCCCGAGCCCGGCACGATCATGGCGCGCAGGCCCGCCTTGACCTTGCGCCCCTCCATGATTCGGGCGACTTCGCGCAGATCCTCGATCCGCCCGTTGGTGCAGGAACCGATGAACACCGTGTCGATCTCGATGTCCTGCAGCCGCATGCCCGCAGTCAGGCCCATGTAGTCGAGCGACCGCTTCGCCGCCGCCTGCTTGCCCTTGTCGGCGAAGTCCTCGGGGTGCGGCACGGTCGCGGTGATCGGCAGCACGTCCTCGGGGCTGGTGCCCCAGGTGACGACCGGCGCGATCTTGCCTGCGTCGAGCGTCAGCACCTTGTCGTAGGCCGCCCCCTCGTCCGAGAACAGCGTCGCCCAGAACGCCATCGCCTTGTCCCAGTCGGCGCCCTTGGGCGCGCGGGGCTTGCCCTTGAGGTAGGCAAAGGTCTTGTCGTCGGGCGCGATCAGGCCGGCGCGCGCGCCGCCCTCGATCGCCATGTTGCAGACCGTCATGCGGCCTTCCATCGAGAGGGCGCGGATCGCGTCGCCGCAATACTCGATGACATGGCCGGTGCCGCCTGCGGTGCCGGTCGCGCCTATGACGCTGAGCGTGATGTCCTTCGCGGTCACGCCGGTCGGCAGCGTGCCGGTGACCTCGACCTTCATGTTCTTCGACTTCTTCTGGATCAGCGTCTGGGTCGCCAGCACATGCTCGACCTCGGACGTGCCGATGCCGTGCGCCAGCGCGCCGAAGGCGCCATGGGTCGCGGTGTGGCTGTCGCCGCAGACCACGGTCATGCCCGGCAGGGTCCAGCCCTGCTCGGGCCCGACGATGTGCACGATCCCCTGGCGGATGTCGGAAACCGGGTAGTAGTGGATGCCGAAATCGGCCGCGTTGCGGTCGAGCGCCTCGACCTGGATGCGGCTTTCGGGGTTCTCGATGCCCTTCTCGCGGCCCTCGGTGGTGGGCACGTTGTGGTCGGGAACCGCGATCGTCTTGTCGGGCGCGCGCACGGTGCGGCCGGTCAGGCGCAGGCCCTCGAAGGCCTGCGGGCTGGTGACCTCGTGCACGAGGTGGCGGTCGATATAGA
>JAVVFE010000022.1:0-16408 GCA_032251175.1 Thermohalobaculum sp. | reverse complement strand
GCACGCAGGCCATCATCGCCTCGCCCACCGGCACCGCGCGGATGCCGACGCAGGGGTCGTGGCGGCCTTTCGTGACGATCTCGGCCTCCTCGCCCGCGGTGGTGACGGTGCGCCGCGGCTTGAGGATCGACGAGGTGGGCTTGACCGCGAAGCGCACCACCACGTCCTGCCCCGACGAGATTCCGCCGAGAATGCCGCCCGCGTGGTTCGACAGGAACCGCGGGCCGTCATTGCCCATCACGATCTCGTCGGCGTTCTCCTCGCCGGTCAGCGCCGCGGCGGCGAAGCCGTCGCCGATCTCGACGCCCTTGACCGCGTTGATCGACATCATCGCCGCCGCAAGGTCGGTGTCGAGCTTGCCGTAGACCGGCGCGCCAAGCCCTGCGGGCACCCCGCGCGCCACCACTTCGACCACTGCGCCGACCGAGTTGCCGGACTTGCGCAGGCCGTCGAGATAGCCGGCCCAGGCCGCCGCCGCCTGCGGATCGGGCGTCCAGAACGGGTTGCGCCCGATCTCGTCCCAGTCCCAGGCCGCGCGGTCGATGACGTGGGGGCCCATCTGCACCATCGCCCCGGTGATGGTGAGGCCGGGCGCAAGCTCGGCCAGCGCCGCCCGCGCGATGCCGCCCGCCGCCACCCGCGCCGCCGTCTCGCGCGCCGAGGACCGCCCGCCGCCGCGGTAGTCGCGCAGCCCGTATTTCAGCCAGTAGGTGTAGTCGGCATGGCCGGGGCGAAAGCGGTCGGCGATCTCGGAATAGTCCTTCGATCGCTGGTCGGTGTTGCGGATCATCAACTGGATGGGATGGCCGGTGCTGACGCCCTCGAACACGCCGGACAAAACCTCGACCTCGTCGGGCTCGCGGCGCTGGGTGGTGTAGCGGCTGGTGCCGGGCTTGCGGCGGTCGAGCCAGTGCTGGATCGCCTCGGCCGAGACGGGGATGCCGGGCGGGCAGCCGTCGACGGTGGCGCCCAGCGCGGGCCCGTGGCTCTCGCCCCAGGTGGTGACGCGGAAGATGTGGCCGTAGGTGTTCATGCGGTCTCGACCCATGCCAGGCGGTCGGGACCCCCACCCCCTCCCTCCCCCACGAGGGGGGAGGGGGCCGCGCGGTCCCCGGTGTCCCGATGGCGATAGCCGATCCGGCGCAAAAGAAAAACCCCGCCCGGCGAAGGGCGGGGTCGGGATCGCGTCGGCCGGCCGGCAGGGGTCAGTGGTCCTTGCCCTTCAACGGGGCCCAGATCCTGCGGTTGGTGTAGTAGAGCAGGACGGCGAGCACGATCAGCATCAGGATGTTGCGCAGGCCCGCTTCCTTGCGCTCGACCAGCTTCGGCTCGGCCGCCCACATCAGGAAGGCCGACACGTCCTTGGCCATCTGCTCGACGCTCGCCTCGGGCGGCGTGTAGCCCGCGTCGCCGCCATGGCCATCGCCCTCGCCCGCGGCATGGGCGGCATATTCTACCAGCCCTTCCGACAGCGGCGGGACCATCGAGATCAGCCCACCCGGGAAGGCGTGGTTCTCGTAGAGCACCGTGCCGGCCTGCTCGACCTCCTCGCCGGAATAGCCGGTGAGCAGCGAGTAGATGTATTCCGGACCGCCCGTGCCCTTGAGCATCTGGTTGAGGCCCAGGCCGAAGGGGCCATGAAAGCCCGCCCGTGCCTTGGCCATCAGGCTGAGGTCGGGGGCGCCCGCGGCGGTGTTGGCCGGGAAGCGGTCCGACAGGCGCGCCGGGCGGGTATCGTCCAGTTCGCGGTCGAACACCTCGTAGTTCTCGGCGAAGGCCTTGACCTGCTCCTCGGGGAAGGTCGGGCCGGTCGCCGAGGTCAGGTCGCGGAACGAGAGATATTTCAGCCCGTGGCAGGCGGCGCAGACCTCGTTGAACACCTGGAAGCCGCGTTGCAGTTGCAGCGGGTCAAAGGCCCCGAACGGACCTTCGAAGCTGAAGGCCACGTCCTCGATATGGGTCTCGCCGCCGGCCGCCAGCGCCGCGCCGGGCAGCGCCAGCGACGCCGCGACGAGGGCGGGGATGATGCGCATTTTCAGCATTGTCGTTCTCCTCGCCTCTCGCTCACTCGGCCGGGGTCGCGGCAGGCTTCGCCGCGGGATGCTCGGCCGCAAAGGCTTCCTCGATCGTGCCCGGCTCGGCCTGCGGCTTCTCGGTGATGCCCAGCAAAGGCAGGATCACCAGGAAGTAGCCGAACCAGTAGATCGTGCCGATCAGCGAGATGGTCGGCACAAGGCCTTCCGCCGGCTGGCCGCCGCACCACATCAGCACGAAGAAGTTGGCGACGAACAGCCAGAAATACCACTTGAACTGCGGCCGGTAGCGGCCCGACCGCACCCGGCTGGTGTCGAGCCAGGGCACCAGCGCGAGGACCACGATCGAGCCGAACATCGCGATCACGCCGCCCAGCTTGGACGAGATGAACAGGATGTCGAAGGTGATGGCGCGCAGGATCGCGTAGAACGGCAGGAAATACCATTCCGGCACGATGTGCGCGGGCGTCACCAGCGGGTTCGCCTCGATGTAGTTGTCGGGGTGGCCCAGGTAGTTCGGCATGAAGAACACGAACACCGCGAACAGGATCAGGAACACCACCAGCGCGTAGGTGTCCTTGATCGTGTAGAACGGGTGGAAGGGCACCGTGTCCTTCTTCACCGTCGCGAGGTCCTTGCGCCGCACGTCAACGCCGGTGGGGTTGTTGTTGCCGGTGGTGTGGAAGGCCCAGATATGGACCGCCACCAGCCCGACAAGCACGAAGGGCAGCAGGTAGTGCAGCGAGAAGAAGCGGTTCAGCGTCGCGTTGTCGACCGCAAAGCCGCCCCACAGCCACTCGACGATCGGCTGGCCGACCAGCGGCAGCGCCGAGAACAGGTTGGTGATGACCGTGGCGCCCCAGAACGACATCTGCCCCCAGGGCAGCACATAGCCCATGAAGGCCGTCGCCATCATGGCCAGGTAGATCAGGATGCCGATGATCCAGGTGATCTCGCGCGGCGCCTTGTAGGAGCCATAGTAAAGCCCCCGGAAGATATGCGCATAGACCGCGACGAAGAACATCGAGGCGCCGTTGGAGTGGACATAGCGCAGCAGCCAGCCGCCGTTCACGTCGCGCATGATGTGCTCGACGCTGGCGAAGGCCATGTCGACATGCGGCGTGTAGTGCATCGCCAGGACGATGCCGGTGGCGATCTGGATGACCAGGCAGACGGTCAGCACGACGCCCCAGATCCACATCCAGTTGAGGTTCTTGGGCGTCGGGAAGTTCAGAAAGTCGATCGCCATCGCCACGGCGGGCAGACGCGTGTGGAGCCACTTCTCGATGCCGGTCTTCGGCTCGTAGTGCTCCTGAGGAATATGTCCCATCGTGGTCTCCTCAGCCCAGCTTGATGGTCGTGTCGTCGAGGAAGGCGGCCTGCGGCACATACAGGTTCTCGGGGGCCGGGCCTTTGCGGATGCGCCCCGCGGTGTCGTAGTGCGAGCCGTGGCAGGGGCAGAACCAGCCGCCGAAATCGCCCGCGCCGTCGCCCAGCGGCACGCAGCCCAGATGGGTGCAGACGCCCATCATCACCAGGTATTTGCCGCCAGCATCCAGCGCCCGGTTCTCGTCGGTCGCAGCGACACCAGGCTTGTTGGTGTTCTGGGCGTTCGTGTCCTTGAGTTCGCCGAGGTCGACGGCGCGCGCCGCCTCGATCTCCGCATCGGTGCGGTGGCGGATGAACACCGGCTTGCCGCGCCACTTCACGGTCAGTTGCGTGCCTTCCTCGACCCCCGAGATGTCGACCTCGATCGAGGCGAGCGCGAGCACGTCCGCCGAGGGGTTCATCTGGTCGATCAGCGGCCAGACCGCGGCGCCGGTGACGACGACTCCGGTCGCGGCGGTCGCGACATAGAGAAAGTCGCGCCGTGTGCCGTCCTCGTGATGTTCTGCGTGAGACACGTCTGCCTCTCCTTCTTCGGTGCATGCACTCACGCCCCGCGGGGCACGCGGAGCAAGTCTCTGTGGCGGGGCGCGCGGATGCGCATCGCGCGTGCGCCCGCTAGGATGGGCCTCTAACTAGCCAGACTGCGAGGGCCGGTCCAGCGGAGATCGCGATGCACAATGCCGCAGACGGCGGTTTATGGAGGTAATTTTGCCGTGTGAAACACTTCGGACGCAGCAGGCGCCCCGGATCGTGCTGGTCGAGCCCGACATGGCGCCCAATGTCGGGGCGATCCTGCGCCTCGGGGCCTGCCTCGGGCTGCCGGTCGATGTGGTCGAACCCTGCGGATTTGCGTTCAGCCCGCGGGCCTGGCGGCGGCAGGCGATGGATTATGCCGATCTCGCGAGGATCACGCGGCACGACTCGTGGGCGGCCTTCTGCGCCGTGCGCCCGGCGGGGCGGCTGGTGGCGCTGACCACCGGCGGGGCGGTGCCGCTGGCGCGGTTCCGCTTCGCGCCGGGCGATTGCCTGCTGTTCGGGCGCGAGAGCGCGGGGCTGCCGCCCGGGGTGCTGGCGGCGTGCGATGCTCGGGTGGTCATCCCGATGCAGCCGGGCGCGCGCTCGCTCAATGTCGGGATGTGCGCGGCGATCGCGGCGTTCGAGGCGCTGCGCCAGCTCAGTCCGGCTGCTCCGCAAGGCTGAAGCGGTAGACGCGGGCAGGCGGCAGGTTGCGCCAGACCATGCGCGAGACCGTCCAGCTCAGCCCCAACGCCTCGCGCACGACGCGGTCGACCGGCGGGCGCCAGCCATAGGTGAACTGCACGAACAGGCCGCCGGGCCGCAGCCGCGCAAAGGCGCCGGCGACGATGCCGTGCTGCACCGGGGTCGGGATCGAGACCAGCGGCAGGCCGCTGATCACCGCCCCCACGCCGTCGGGCGCCAGCGCGCCGATCTCGCGCGCATCGTGCTCGATCACCCGCACGCCCGCGAAGCGATGGCGCAGCAGGCTTGCGAAGGCGGGGTTGGTCTCGAACACCACCAGCCGCCCGGGCGCGACGCCGCGGGCGAGAATCGCCTCGGTGATCTTGCCGGTGCCGCCGCCAAGCTCGATCACCGTGCCGCTATCGGGGCCGACGCCCATCGCCATCTCGCGGGCGAGGCCGGTCGAGGACGGGGCGAGCGCCGCCGTGTGGGCCGGCCGGCGCAGCATCTGGCCGAGGAACAGGCCCAGGTAGGTTCTGGCCGGGAGGCCGCGAGACTGCGAGTCCAAGGACACCTCCTGAGCGCGGGATCGCCTCGCGCGTGCGTGCCCCGCCCCCGGCGTCCGCAGCACCGCAGCCCGGCGCCGGTCATCTGCGCCTGCGCGCCCCGCAGATGGTGCGCGCAGGCCCGCGCCGCAACCCCCGAGGCCGCCGCCCCCTCACGAAGGTGCCGCCCCGCCAAGGCGCCGTCCCACGAAGGCGCCATCCCACCAAGGCGCTGTCCCACCAAGGTGCCGTCCCACCAAGGTCCACCCCAAGAAGGCGCCGCGCCCCGCCAAGGTGCAACCCTGCCAAGGCGCCACTTCCCGGGCCACCGCCCATCGCGAAAGCTCATACCAGTTTTCCTTGAGTCCGACTCATGCCGTCCTGACTGTGCTGCCCCGGGCTTGACCCGGGGCCTCGCGTGGTCAGCGGTGCGGTGCGAGGCCCCGGCTCGGGGGCAGGGCGCAGCGGACGTCCCAACGATCGGTTCCGATCAATGCACGCTGGTATCAGACCGCCGCCTCGTCCACCGCGCCCGCGTCGATGAACCCGCCCGACTGCCGCGCCCACAGCCGGGCATAAAGCCCGCCCGCCGCGATCAGCTCGGCGTGGCTGCCATCCTCGACCACCCGGCCGCGGTCGAGCACGACGATCCGGTCCATCCGCTGGATGGTCGACAGGCGATGCGCGATGGCGATCACCGTCTTGCCCGCCATCAGCTCGCCCAGCGACTGCTGGATCGCCGCCTCGACCTCGGAATCGAGCGCCGAGGTCGCCTCGTCCAGGATCAGGATCGGCGCGTCCTTCAGCACCGCGCGCGCAAATGCGATGCGCTGGCGCTGCCCGCCCGAGAGCTTGACGCCCCGTTCGCCGACATAGGCGTCGAGGCCGCGCCGCCCCTCCTGATCCACCAGATCCGGGATGAACGCATCGGCATGCACCTTGGCCGCGGCCGCCATGATCTCGGCGTCCGTGGCCTGGGGCCGGCCATAGCGGATGTTGTCGCGGATCGAGCGGTGCAGCAGCGCGGTGTCCTGCGTGACCATCGCGATCTGCGCGCGGATCGAGTCCTGCGCGGCCGCCGCCAGATCCTGCCCGTCGATCAGCACCCGCCCGCGGTCGGGGTCGAAGAAGCGCAGCATCAGGTTCACCAGCGTCGACTTGCCCGCGCCCGAGCGGCCCACCAGCCCGACCCGCTCGCCGCCCCGGATGGTGAGGTCGAGGTGCTCGATCCCGCCGCCATGCCGGCCGTAATGGTGGGCCACGTTCTCGAAGCGCACCGCGCCCGCCGTCAGCCGTAGGGGCTGCGCGCCGGGCCGGTCCTTCAGGCGCAGCGGCTGGCTCACCGTCTCCATCCCCTCGTAGACCGTGCCGATGTTCTGGAACAGGACCGAGAGCATGTTCATGATCCAGTCGACCATGCCGTTCAGCCGCAGCACCAGCGCCGAAGCCGCGGCGATGGTGCCGACCGTGATCGCGCCGTCCTGCCACAGCAGGATCGCATGGCCGACGACGCCGCCGATCAGCACGGTCGACAGCCCACCCAGCATCACCTGCAACCAGGTGTAGAGCCGCGCCTGCCGCGCCAGCGTCCAGCGAAAATCCTCCAGCGCGTCGCGGGCGTAGGATTCCTCGCGCTCGGCATGGGCGAACAGTTTCACGGTCTGAATGTTGGCATAGCTGTCGACGATCCGGCCGGCGAGGCGCGAGCGCGCCTCGGCCACCCGCTTGCCGTTGCGGGTGATGCGCGGCACGAACCACAGCGCGATGCCGATGAAGCCCGCAAACCACAGCCCCAGCGGCATGAGCAGCCGCGGGTCGGTCTCGGCCAGGATCGCCGCAGCACCCAGCAGGAAGATCAGCGCATACCAAAGCTCGGACGTGATCTGATGCACCGAATCGTTGATCGCAGGCGCCAGCTGGATCTGCTTGTTGGCAATCCGCCCGGCGAAGTCGTCGGCGAAGAAGCCAAGGCTCTGGCGCAGCATCTTGCGGTGCGTGCGCCAGCGGATCAGCGCCCCCATCGGCGCGAAGTAGCCCTGTCCCGAGACGATCGACTCACAGATCAGCGAAGCCGGGCGCAGCAGCGCCACCACCAGCGCCATGGTCAGGAATTCGGTGCCGTGGTCGGCCCACAGCGTTGCGGGGTCGGCCGCGCGCAGGATGTCGACGATCTTCCCGGCATAGCGCGCCAGCGCCGCTTCGGTCGCCGCGAACACCAGCCCCAGCGCCATCGAGACCGCCAGCACACTGCGCGCCGGCCGCAGCATGGTCCACATGAACGGGATCAGCCGGTTGGGAAACTCGGCGTCCTCGTCATAGGGCTGGTAGGGGTCGATCAGCCGCTCGGCGCGGTGCATCAGGCGGGACAGCATGGAATCGTTTCCGTTTCGGCCTTGCCGGGCATGCGGGCCGCAGCCTAACACTGTGATGACACCGGGAGCCGACAAGAATGCATGACAATTTCGACGACCGCAAAGCGCGCGCCAGCGCCTGGTTCACCGAGCTGCGCGACCGCATCTGCGCCGCCTTCGAGGCGCTCGAGGACCAGCTGACCCGGGGCCCGCATGCCGATATGCCTGCCGCGCGCTTCGAGCGCAAGGCGACGCGGCGCACCGCCTCCGACGGCACGGACGGCGGTGGCGGCGAGATGAGCGTGATGCGCGGGCGGGTGTTCGAGAAGGTGGGGGTCAACATCTCGACCGTCCACGGCCTGCTCGAGGATCGCGCCCAACGCTCGCTGACCGCGCGAAAGGAGATCCCCGGGCTGGCCGAGGACCCTCGCTTCTGGGCCGCGGGGATCAGCCTGGTCGCGCACATGCGCTCGCCCAAGACACCGGCGGTCCACATGAACACCCGCATGTTCTGGACGCCGCAAAGCTGGTGGTTCGGCGGCGGGTCCGACCTCAACCCGATGGTCGAGGTGGCCGAGGACACCGCCTTCTTCCACGGCGTCCTCAAGGCCGCCTGCGACCGCCACGCCCCGGAGTATTACCCGCGCTTCAAGGCCTGGGCCGACGACTACTTCATGATCCGCCACCGGGGAGAGGCGCGGGGCGTGGGCGGCATCTTCTACGACGACCTGAACACCGGCGACTGGGAGGCAGATTTCGCCTTCACGCGCGACGTGGGCCGCGCCTTCCTCGACGCCTTCGTGCCGCTGACCGAGCGCCACCTGCACGAACCCTGGACCGAGGCCGACCGCGACTGGCAACTGGTCAAGCGCGGGCGTTATGCCGAGTTCAACCTGGTCTACGACCGTGGCACCCAGTTCGGCTTGCAGACCGGCCACAACCCCGAGGCGGTGCTGATGAGCCTGCCACCGGTGGCGACATGGCCGTGAGCTACGCGTCCGGCGCCACGCCCGTCCGCGGGGCGCCGGGCGCCGCGCCCGCGTCTTGCACGACGCCTGTGCCGGGCGATCCGCCCGGGCTTCGCGGCCCGCGGGCCGCGCCAGCCGGGGCCGGAGCGCGATGAGCGGGGTCGCGCTGGTCACCGGCGCGTCGTCCGGCATAGGTGCTGCCACCGTCCGGGCGCTGGCCGGGGCGGGCTGGCAGGTCCATGCGCTGGCCCGGCGCGCCGACCGGCTGGCGGTGCTGGCTGCCGAAACCGGCGCCGTGCCCCATGCGATCGACATCGCCGACACCGTGGCGCTCGAGCGGCTGGCGGGCTCGGTGGGGCCCGACCTGCTGGTGAACAACGCGGGCCTCGGCGCCGGGATCGCGGGGCTCGCGACCGCCACGGCCGACGATATCGCGCGCACCATCGGCGTGAACGTGGCCGCGCTGTTGCAGGTGCTGCGGGTGTTCCTGCCGGGGATGCGGGCGCGGGGGCGGGGGCATGTGGTCAATCTCGGCTCGGTCGCCGGGCTCTACCCCAACCAGTCGGCGATCTACGGCGCCTCGAAGGGGGCGGTGCGCCAGCTTTCGCGCAACCTGCGGCTGGAACTGCGCGGCACCGGCATCCGGGTGACCGAAATCCAGCCGGGGCGCGTTGCGACCGAGTTCTACGACGCGGCGATCCCCGACGACCCCGCGACGCGCGACCGCTTCAAGCGCACCCCGATCCGCGAACTGGCACCCGGGGACGTGGCGGCGGCGATCCTCTACGCCGTCTCTGCCCCGCCCCATGTCAACGTGAGCGCGATCGAGCTTCAGCCCACCGACCAGACCTTCGGCGGCGTGTTCTTCGACCCGGTCGAGGGCTGAGAGCGGGCGCAGGGGCCGGGCCCCGGCCGCCGCGCCGGGGCCGCCTTGCCCCTACCGCGGACCTTGTGCAAGGCAGCGCCTCAGCGCCGCCGCATCGCCTGCCACAGCAGGTGCGCCAGCAGTGCCCCGATGATGATCGCGCCCCCCGCCACCGTCCGGCCCGAGGGCACCTCGGCATGCACCAGCCACACCCAGACCGGCCCCAGCACCGGCTCGAGCGTGCCGACCAGCGCGGTCAGCGCCGCCGGCGCCAGCCGCGCGCCGGTCACGAACAGCGCAAGCCCCAGCCCCAGGTTCAGCGCCCCGAAGGTCGCGAGCAGCCCCATGTCGCGCACGCCGACCGCGAAGCCCCCGGCCAGCGCCGCCGCCACCGCGGCCGAGATCAGCGTGCCGAGGAACACCGCCGGCACCATGCGCACATGCGCATGGCGGCGCGTGATCACGGTGGCCGATGCCAGCGCCACCGCGATCAGCGCCGCCAGCCCGTCGCCGACCGGCGAGACCCGCCCGCCCAGCGAATCGGAGACCATGATCCCGACGCCCGCGATCACCGCGGCGATGGCAAGCCAGGTCGGCCCGGCCACGCACTCGCGGAACAGAGCCCAGCCGATCAGCGCGGCGATCAGCGGCACGCCCGCCTGCATCAGCAGGATGTTGGCGACCGTGGTGTGCGCCAGCGCCAGGATGAAGGCGGTCGAGGCCGTGGTGAAGCACAGCGCCACCCCCAGCCCCGGCAGCCGGATGCCGGCGACCAGCCGCAGCGTCCCGCGCCCGCCGTCGCGCCACAGCAGGAAGCCCAGCAGGAACGCCCCCGCCCAGACCGCGCGCCAGAACACCACCGTCCAGTCGTCGGCGACGCCGATGGCGCGCGCAATCGTGCCGCCGAAGCTCCAGACCACGGCGGCAAGCCCGACGAGCAGCAGGCCGCGCCCCTCCTCGCCGATGCGTCCGGGCGCGTTGCCATGATCGCGTGCATCCATCGTCATGGCGCGACGATGGCCGATCGCAGCGCGCGCCGACCGATCATGCGCGACGGGCCAAGGTCGCGATTGGCCTCCCGCAAGCCGGTGCGCGCCGGTGCGTGCCGGTGCCGCGGGCGGGCGGCCGCAGCACCGACCGGCAGCGGCACCGGCCGACCGCCGCGCGCCCGGCGCCCCGCGTCACACCTCCATCTCGGCCGAGGGGATGACGGGATAGAACCGCCCACCCGACCGCAGGCCGAACCAGCGGGTCCCGTCCGCCTCGGCATGTTCGCCGATCTCGACGAGGCGGTAAAAGCTCTTGCGGTCGATCAGCGCCTCCAGCCCGCGCCGGACATGGACATAGGGCGCGGGTTCGCCGGTGTCGGGGTCGCGCACCACCCGGATCGGGTTGTCGGGGCCGGCCGCGGTCTCGTCGCCGACATTGGTCTCGAACACCAGCACCTGATCGGGGCCGGGGTTCTCGACGCGGAAATCGACCGCGACGAAGGGCGCGTCGTCGACCGTGATGCCGATCTTCTCGACCGGGGTCACCAGATAGTAACGCCCCTCCTCGCGCTTGAGGACCGAGGCGAACAGGCGCACCAGCTCGATACGCCCGATCGGCGTGCCCAGATACCACCACTGCCCGTTGCGGGCGATGCGGATGTCCAGGTCGCCGCAATAGGGCGGGTTCCACAGATGCACGGGCGGCGGCCCCTTGCGCGCCTTGGTGGCGGCGCTGACCGCCCTGGCCAGACTGTCGGCGGCGCCGGGATTGGCTGTGCCCTCGGAAACCATCGCGTGAACCCCTGTTGCCTTTCGTGCGTGCCGCATACCTTATGGTAGAGAGGTGCAGGCAAAACCCAAAGCCCCGGAGGCCCCGAGCGATGAGCGACCCCGTGCGTGAGATCGAGGAAGCTGGCCAGACGCTCGCGCGCGCGCGAGCGGAAATCGCCAAGCGCATCGTCGGCCAGTCGGCTGTCGTGGAACTCGCGCTGACCGCGATCCTCTCGGGCGGCCACGCGCTGCTGGTGGGCGTGCCGGGGCTGGCCAAGACGCGCCTCGTGTCGACCTTCGGCACCGTGCTGGGGCTCGACGCCAACCGCATCCAGTTCACGCCCGACCTGATGCCCGCCGACATCCTCGGCTCCGAGGTGCTGGAGGAAGGCAAGGACGGCTCGCGCCTGTTCAAGTTCATCCAGGGGCCGATCTTCACCCAGCTTCTGCTGGCCGACGAGATCAACCGCGCCAGCCCCCGCACCCAGTCGGCGCTGTTGCAGGCGATGCAGGAGGGCGAGGTCTCGGTCGCCGGCCAGCACCGCCCGCTCGCCCGCCCCTTCCACGTCCTCGCCACCCAGAACCCGATCGAGCAGGAGGGCACCTATCCGCTGCCCGAAGCCCAGCTCGACCGTTTCCTGCTGCAGATCGACGTCGATTACCCCAGCCGCGACGAGGAGCGCGAGATCCTGCTCGCCACCACCGGCGTGGTGGAGGCCGCGGCGGCGCGCGTGCTCGATGCCGCAAGCCTGATCGCGCTCCAGCGGCTGGTGCGCGCCATGCCGGTGGGCGAACGGGTGGTCGAGGCGATCCTGACGTTGGTCCGCTCCGCCCGCCCGGACGGGCCCGAGGCGGTCGAGGCCGCGCGGAGCCGCCTTGCCTGGGGGCCGGGTCCGCGCGCGGCGCAGGCGCTGATGCTGGCGGTGCGCGCGCGCGCGCTGATCCAGGGGCGGCTTGCGCCGTCGCTGTCGGACATCGAGGCGCTGGCGGTTCCCGCCCTCACCCACCGCATGGCGCTGACCTTCGCCGCCCGCGCCGAGGGCGCCACCATCCGTGGCGTGATCGGCGAGATCATGGCCGGCCTGAGGCTCGAGGAGGCCGCCTGATGGCCGAGCCCGCCTCGCGCGCAAGCCGCGACCGGGCGGGCTGGCTGCGCCGCGACGCCGAGCGCATCTCGGGCACGCTGCCGCCGCTGCTGGTCGAGGCCGAGCGGCTGGTGGCCTCGGTCGCCACCGGCGTGCATGGCCGGCGGCAATCGGGCCCGGGCGAGACCTTCTGGCAATACCGCACCGCCCAGCCCGGCGACGCGCTCTCGCAGATCGACTGGCGCCGCTCGGCGCGCTCCGACCGGCTCTACATCCGCGAGATGGAGTGGGAGGCGGCCGAGACCGTGCTGCTCTGGGTCGACCGGGCGCAGTCGATGCAGTTCCGCTCGGCCGCCTCGCCGCGCTCAAAGGCCGAGCGTGCGGCGCTCCTCGCCCTTGCCGTCGCCGTGCTGCTGGCCCGGGGCGGCGAGCGGTTCGGCCTGATCGGCACCGAGGCCGAGCCCCCGCGCACCGGCGAGCGGCAGTTGCAGCGCATGGCGGCGCTGCTTGCCGCCGCGCCCGACCCGGCCGCGCCCGACTACGGCGCGCCGGCCGAGTTTGCCCTGCCGCGCTCGGGGCGGGTGGTGTTCTTCTCCGACTTCATGGGCCCGCGCGAGCAGGTGCTGCCGGCGCTTAGGCGCGCCGCCGGGCAGGGCATCGGCGGCGTCTATGTCCAGATCCTCGACCCGGTCGAGGAGGAATTCCCGTTCATCGGCCGGACCCGCTTCGAGAGCGTCGGCCGCGGCGTGCGCCACGAGACCGACCAGGCCGCGGGCCTGCGCGCGCGCTATCACCTGCGCCTGGCCGAGCGGCGCGACGAGCTTGCCCGCACCGCCCGCGCCGCCGGCTGGCAGTTGCTGCTGCACCGCACCGACGAGAGCCCGCGCAAGGCGCTCCTTCGGTTGCACGCCTTCCTCGGGGGGGCACGATGACCGCGCTCGGCTTCCTCAGTCCATGGGTGCTTCTCGGCCTCGCCGCGATCCCGCTGCTGTGGTGGTTGCTGCGCGCGATCCCGCCCAGCCCCAAGGTCGAGGTGTTTCCCGGCGTGCGCCTGCTGCTCGGCCTCGACGACCCCGAGCGTCAGGCGGGCAAGACGCCCTGGTGGCTGCTGCTGCTGCGCGCGGTGATGGTGGCGGCGGTGATCGTCGGCTTCGCACAGCCGGTGCTGAACCCCTCGGCGCGGCTGGGCCAGGCTGGCGAGGGGCCGGTACTGATCCTGATCGACCAGGGCTGGGCCAGCGCGCCGGACTGGGCGGCGCGCCTCGGCCTCGCGAACGCCACGCTCGACGAGGCGGCGCAGGCCGGGCGGCCGGTGGTGCTGTGGCTTGCGGCCGACGCGCCGGGCCGGCTGCCCCCGCCGATGGCCGCGGCCGCCGCGCGCCGCGTGCTCGACGGCGCCCGGCCGCAGCCGGTTGCCACCGACCATGCCGGGCTGCTCGCGGCGCTCGAGGCCGCGGGCGACGGCGGTTTCGGCCAGATCCTGTGGCTGCACGATGCCATCGCCTATGGCGGCGAGGCGACGGCGGCGCTCGCCCGGGCACTGGCCGCGCGCGCGCCCCTGCGCCTGATCGGCCCGCCCCTGCCCGCCCGCGCCCTCGCCCCGCCGGCGCTGTCCGACGGGCGCATGGTGGTCGATGTGCTGCGCGCCGACCGCGCCGCGGCCGATGTCGAGGTGCTGGCGCTCGCCGCCACCCCCGACGGACCCGAGCGACGCATCGCGCTCGGCCGGGCCGCGTTCGCGCCGGGCGCGGATCACGCCCGCGCGGTGTTCGACCTGCCGCCCGAACTGATCGCCCAGGTCACCCGGGTCGTGCTGGCACAGCGCGCCTCGGCGGGCGGTGCGGCGCTGGCCGATGCCGCGATCCGACGGGTGCCGGTGGTGGTGGTCGATCCCGCGACCGAAGGCCAGGTCGCCACCCTCACCTCGGCCCGGCGCTACCTGGCCGAAGGTCTGGTGCCCTGGGCCGATGTCACCGAGGCGGGGCTGGCCGGCGCGCTGGCCCGCGATCCGGCGGCGATCTTCCTGGCCGATCAGGGCGCGATCCCGCAGGCCGAGCGCGAGGCGCTGACTGCCTGGGTCGAGGCCGGCGGCCTGCTGGTGCGCTTCGCCGGCCCCCGTCTTGCCGCCGCGATCGGCGAGCCCCCCGCGGCGGGCGCCGCGCCGGCCGAGGACCTGCTGCTGCCCGTGACCCTCCGGCGCGGCGGGCGGGTGCTGGGCGGCGCGCTCGCCTGGGGCGCGCCGCGCACGCTGGGGCCGTTCGACCCGCAGGGCCCGTTCCGCCGCCTTGCGCCGCCCGCGGAAGTCGAGGTCCGCACCCAGGTGCTGGCCGAACCCGGCCCGGATCTGGCGGGCCACATCTGGGCCACGCTCGACGACGGCACGCCCCTGGTGACCGCCGCCGGCCGCGGCGAGGGGCAGGTGGTGCTATTCCACGTCTCGGCCGATCCCGACTGGTCGTCGCTGCCGCTCTCGGGCCTGTTCGTCGAGATGCTGGGCCGGCTGGCGGCGCTGGCGCCCGGGCAGGCCGCGGCGGTGCCCTCGGCCGAGGAATTGCAAGGCACGCAATGGCGGCTCGAGCGCATTCTTGGGCCGCAGGGCGAGCCGCAGGCCGCACCCGCAGGGGTCGATCCGGTGGCGGGCGAGCGCCTGGCCGATGGCCGCGCCGCCGCCGGCCTGCCGCCCGGGCTCTATGCCCGCGCCGATGCCGGGCCGCGTGCGGCCGGGGCGGCCGAGAGCCTCGCGCTCAACCTGCACCGGCCGGACGACCGCCTCGCGCCGATGCCGCTCGCGCCCCCCGGCGCCGTTTCCGAGACACTGGGCGGCGCCGAGACGATGCACCTCGCCCCCGCGCTGCTGATGCTCGCGATCGCGCTGGCCGCGTTCGACACGCTGGCGACGCTCTGGCTCGCGGGGCGGATGCCGGGCTTCGGTGCGCCGACCGGGCGCGCGGCGCCGCTGGCGCTGGCAGTGCTGGCCCTGTTGGGGGCAGGCGATGCGCGGGCCGAAGGGGCGGCCCCCGACCGGCCCGCCCCTGATCGACCGGCCCCCGACCGACCGGTAACGGCGCCCGCCGACGTCTCGACCGCGGCCGAGACGACGCTCGGCTACCTGGTCACCGGCAGCGCGGCCCTCGACCGGCTGTCCGAGCGGGCGATGGTGGGCCTGGGCGAGCAACTGATGCGCCGCACCGCGGTCGAGCCGGGCCCGCCGCGCGGGCTCGACCCCGAGCGCGACGAACTGAGCCTGATCCCGGTGATCTACTGGCCGCTCACCGACATCGCGCAGCCCACCGACCGCGCGCTGGAACGCCTCGCGCACTACATCGCCCATGGCGGCATGTTGGTGATCGACACCCAGAACGGCGAGGCGGGCTTCGGCGCCGCCCCCGCAGCCCAGATGCGCCAGATCGCCCGCGCGCTGAACCTGCCGCCGCTGGCGCCGGTCGATGGCGACCACGTCCTCAGCCGCACCTTCTACCTGCTGAACGATTTCCCCGGCCGCTGGCGCGGCGGCCGCGTCTGGGCCGAGGCGCCGCCCCCCGGTGCCGATGCCGCGCGACCCGGGGACAGCGACCTGCCGCGCTTCGACCGGGTCGACGACGACGTCTCGCCGGTGGTCGTGGGCTCGGCCGACTGGGCGGCGGCCTGGGCGGTGGACGAGGCCGGCCAGCCGCTGGTGCCGGTGGGCCGGATGGGCGACCGCCAGCGCGAGATGGCGCTGCGCTTCGGCATCAACCTCGTGATGTATGCGCTGACCGGCAACTACAAGTCCGACCAGGTGCACGCGCCCGCCGTGCTCGAGCGGCTGGGCCAGTAGGGGGGGCGCGATGCAGACCACGATCGCCTTCGACCCGCTGCTGCCCTGGCCGCTGATCGCGCTCGCGGCGGGGCTTGCGGTGTTCATGGTCGGGGTCGCGCTGTGGCGCGGGCTGCCGGGCTGGTGGCTGCGGGCGCTGGCGCTCGGCGTGCTGATCGCGGCCCTCGCCGGGCCGGAACTGAAGCGCGAGGAGCGCGAGCGCCTCGGCAATGTCGGCTTCCTGGTGATCGACCGCAGCGAGAGCGCGGGGCTCGAGGACCGCACCGCCCGGATCGACGACGCCGCCCGGCGCCTGCGCGCCCAGGCCGAGGCGCTGGCGGCCGAGGGCGCCGGGCTCGACCTGCGGGTGATCGAGGTCGGCCCAGACACCGGCGGCCGCAAACGCGGCACCCGGC
>JAVVFE010000021.1:0-16792 GCA_032251175.1 Thermohalobaculum sp. | reverse complement strand
CGCCTGCCTGCCGCGCCCGGTCTATTTCTGGCTGGTGTCGCGCCTCTCGAAACCCGTGGGCTGAGGGCGCCTTGTGCGCCGCTGTTCCCGTGTTCGGAACCGGATGCCGATGAACAGGGCGCAGCGCGAGATCCGACGAGGCCCCGGCTCAGGGACCGGGGCAGCCTGGGCGGTGGCGGGGGTGTGCTCGCCGCCCGCGGGGCTCAGAGCCGCACCACCTGCGCGCGCCCCGCGGCCTTCGCGAGGTCAGCCGCGACCGAGGCGACCGCGAGATCCTGCAACCCGACACCCGTCCCGTCGAACAGCGTGATTTCCTCGGCACTGGTGCGCCCCGGATGCGCGCCGTTGATGACCGCGCCCAAGGGCGTGATCGCGTCGGCGCCGATCAGCCCTTGGCCTACCGCATGCTGCGCCTCGCCGATGGTGACCGACTGCGCGACCTCGTCGGTAAAGACGGTGGCGGCGGCGACCAGGGCCGCATCGACCTCCTGCTTGCCCTTGGTGTCGGTGCCCATGCAGGCCAGATGCGTGCCGGGCCTGATCCACTCGCGCCGCATGAGCGGCTCGAAGGCCGAGGTGATGGTGATGATCACGTCCGCCTCGGCGCCCAGTTGCTCGCGCTCGACCGCCTCGAACGGCAGCCCGATTTCAGCGGCAACCTTGCCCAGCGCGGGCAGCATCTCGGGGTGGAAGTTCCAGGCCACCACCTTCTCGAAGCGGCGCGCTTCGGCCGCCGCGCGAAGCTGGAAGGCCGACTGGTGGCCGGCCCCCACCATCCCCAGCACCTTGGCGTCAGGCCGGGCGAGATGGGCGATCGACACCGAACTTGCCGCCGCCGTGCGCACCGCGGTGAGGTAGTTCCCCCCCACCAGCGCCTTCAGCCGCCCGGTGTCGGGGTCGAACAGGAACACGGTCGACTGGTGGTTGGTCAGCCCCTTGGCCGCGTTGCCGGGCCAGTAGCCGCCCGATTTCAGCCCCAGCGCCAGCCCCGCCCGGTCGAAGCCCGACTTGAAGCCGTAGAGCGCGTCCGAGTAGCCGATCGCCTCGCGGATCACGGGGAAGTTGTAGGCATCCCCCCGCGCCATGGCGGCAAAGACCGCCTCGACCGCCTCGAAGGCCGCCTTCCGGCCCACCAGCTCGCGGCACAGGTCTTCCGAGACCACCAAAATTCCGGCGTCGGTCATGGCTCAGTCCTCGCATCGTTCGGGGGAGCGGCGGGGGCCAAGCCCCCACCCTGACCCTCCCCCGCGGGCGGGGGAGGGGACGCGGCTCGCGCGGTCCGCGCTTCAGTAGGCCTTGCCGCGTGCCGAGATCGGCCACACCGCCTCGACCTTGCCGCCTCTGACGCCGACATACCAGTCGTGGACGTTGCAGGTCGGGTCGCAATGGCCGGGCACCAGGCGCAGCTTGTCGTTGACCTTCAGCACGCCCTTGGGGTCGTCGATCACGCCGTGCTCGTCCGAGCATTTCACATATTTCACGTCGTCGCGCCCGTAGATGAAGGGCAGCCCCGAATCGACCGACTGCGCCTTCAGCCCGGCATCACAGATCGCCTTGTCGGCCTTGGCGTGGCTCATCACGCTGGTCAGGATGAACAGCGCGTTCTGCCACTCGCCGTGGTCGATGCGGTGCCCGTCCTTGTCGAGGATGCGCCCGTAGTCGGCGTCCATGAAGGCGTAGGAGCCGCACTGCAACTCGTTGTAGACGCCCGACTCGCTCTCGAAATAATAGCTACCGGTGCCGCCGCCCGACACCAGCTCGGGCTTCAGCCCCACGGCCTCCAGCGCCGCGACGGCATCCTTGACCTGGGCAATGGCGGCATCGAGCTTGGCCTTGCGCGCCTCGAAGCTGTCGATGTGCTGCATCGCGCCCTGATAGGCCTGGATGCCGGTGAACTTCAGCCCCGGCGCGGCATCGATCGCCTTGGCGATCTTCACCACGTCGGCGCTGGTGGTCACACCGCAGCGCCCGGCGCCGCAGTCGATCTCGACAAAGCATTCGATGGTCGTCCCGTGCCGCACCGCGGCCGCGCTCAGGTCCGCCACGTTCGCCACGTCATCGACGCAGACGATGATCCGCGATCCCAGCTTCGGCAGCCGCGCAAGCCGGTCGATCTTGGCCGGGTCGCGCACCTGGTTCGACACCAGCACGTCGCGGATGCCGCCGCGCACGAACACCTCGGCCTCCGACACCTTCTGGCAGCACACGCCCACCGCGCCGCCCAGGCTTTCCTGAAGCTTCAGCACGTCGACCGACTTGTGCATCTTGCCATGCGCGCGATGGCGCATGCCGTGCGCCTTGGCATAGTCGCCCATCTTCCTGATGTTGTGCTCGAGCGCGTCGAGATCGAGGATCAGGCACGGCGTCTGGATATCGGCCTCGTCCATGCCGGGCAGCGCGGGGATGTCGTAGCCGACCTCGAAGCCCGCGAGATTGGTGGGTGCGTTCATGGTGTCCTCCTCAGGCCCTGATCCAGGGCAGCTTGTCCAGATCGACATTGCCGCCGGTGATGATGACGCCGACCCGCTTGCCTGCAAAGACCTCGCGGTTCTTCAGGATGGTGGCCAGCGGCACGGCGCAGCTCGGCTCCATCACGATCTTCATCCGCGCCCAGGTCAGCTTCATCGCGTCGATGATCTCGTCCTCGCTCGCGGTCAGGATGTCGGTGACATGGCGCTGGACGAAATGCCAGGTCAGCTCCTTCAGCGGCACCTTCAGCCCGTCGGCCACCGTCATCGGCGCGTCGTCGGCGATGATGTGGCCGGCACGGAACGAGCGCGCGGCATCGTCGGCCTGCTCGGGCTCGGCCGCATAGATCCTCACCCCGGGCGCCAGCGTCGACAGCGTCAGGCAGCAGCCCGACACCATGCCGCCGCCGCCGATCGGCGCGATCACGGCGTCGAGCCCCTCGACCTGGTCGATCAGCTCCAGCGAGCAGGTCGCCTGCCCCGCGATCACCCGGGGGTCGTTATAGGGATGGACGAACTCGGCCCCGGTCTCGGCCACCACCTCGGCGAACACCGCCTCGCGCGACGAGGTCGAGGGCTCGCATTCCACGATTCGCCCGCCATAGCCGACGACCGCGTCCTTCTTGGCCTGCGGCGCCGTGCGCGGCATGACCACCGTGCAGGGGATGCTCCGCCGCCCGGCGGCGTAAGACAGCGACAGCGCGTGGTTGCCCGAAGAATGGGTCGCCACCCCCTTCGCCGCCATCGCGTCGGTCAGCCCGAACACCGCGTTCGAGGCACCGCGCACCTTGAAGGCGCCGGCCTTCTGGAAGTTCTCGCACTTGAAGAACAGCTCCGCCCCGGTCAGCCGGTTGAGGAAGCTCGAGGTCAGCACCGGCGTGCGGTGGATGTGCGGCGCGATCCGCTCGGCGGCCGCCCGCACATCGTCGAATGTCGGGATATACATCTGCACCCTCCTCAGGCCGCTGCCTTGCGGGCGAGGCCGTTGGTCGCCCGGTAATAGTCCTGCGCCGCGGCAACACCCTGGCCCAGCCGCACCGGATAGCCCAGATCCTTCATCGCCATCTCGATCGTGGCAATCCCGCTCAGCGCCATCACGTCGGTCATCGAGCCCAGATGCCCGATCCGGAACGCCTTGCCCGCCATCTGCCCCAGACCGACGCCAAAGGAAACCCCATACGCATCGAACGCGTGGTTGGTCAGCACGTTGCTGTCGAAGCCCTCGGGCACATAGATGCAGCTCACCGTATCCGAATAAAGCTCGGGGCTGCGCGCGCACAGGCTCAGGCCCCAGGCCCGGACCGCCTCGCGCACGCCCTCGGCAATCCGGTGATGGCGGGCAAAGACATTGTCCAGCCCCTCGTCCAGCAGCAGCTTCAGGCTCTCGCGCAGGCCATACATGATCTGCAAGGGCGGCGTGTAGGGAAAGCCGCCCCGCGCATTCGCCCCGCCCATGTCGCGGAAGTCGAAGAAGCAGCGCGGGCATTTCGCGGTTTTCGTCGCCTCCATCGCACGCTGCGAGACACCGACGATCGCCATGCCGGTGGCCAGCATGAAGCCCTTCTGGCTGCCGGTCACCGCAAGGTCGACGCCCCATTCGTCCATCCGGAAGTCCATCGACGCGAGCGACGAGACGCAATCGACATACAGCATCGCCGGATGCCCCGCCGCATCCATCGCCCGGCGCACCGCGCCCACGTCCGAGACCACGCCGGTTGCGGTCTCGTTATGCGTGACCAGGACCGCCTTGATCGCATGGCCCGTGTCCGCGCTGAGGCGCGCCTCGAACCGGTCGGCGGGCGCGCCGGTGCCCCAGTCGCACTCGATCACCTCGACATCCAGGTTGTGGCGCTGGCACAGGTCGATCCAGCGGTGCGAGAACATGCCGTAGCGCGCCACCAGCACCTTGTCGCCGGGCGACAGCGTGTTGGTGATCGCCGCCTCCCAGCCGCCGGTGCCGCTGGCGGGGAAGGTGATGACCTCGCCGGTCTCGGTCTTGAACACGCGCTTCAGGTCCCGCAGCAGCGGCCCCAGCAGCTCGACGAAATCGGGCGCGCGGTGGTCGGTGGTCTGGATGCTCATGGCATAGCGCAGACGGTCGGGAATGTTGGTCGGGCCCGGGATGAACACCGGGTTCTGGCCGCTGAAGACGGGGATATTGGCAGTCATGGCGCTTCCTCCGATCGTCATGTTGCGCCGACCATGCGCGCGGTGGGGGCAATTTGCAATTTTTCTGAAAAAATATTCCAAAACACCGCTGGAAAATGCCAACATGCTGGCGCAGTATCGCAAATCCAATTTTTCATGCGTGTATGCGGGTGCCACGTCGGAAAAAGAATCTCGCGCAAGGCAGCGCGTGGGCACGGGTCGGGGAGGGGCTGGGGATGACCGATCAGGGATCGAGACGCCGGGCGCGCGGGCGGCCCCGCACGGTCGAGCCCGACGCCCAGGGCGGCACGGTGCAGGCGCTCGACCGGGCGGTGAGCCTGCTGCGCGCGCTGGCGCGCGACGGCAAGGCGACGCTGTCGGACCTCGCCCAACGCACCGACATGCCGCCCTCCTCGGCGCACCGGCTGCTGGCCACGCTCGCCGCCCACGGCCTGGTCGAGTTCGCCGACGCCACCCAGGACTGGATGATCGGCGTCGAGGCCTTCCGCATCGGCGCGGCCTTCGTCCAGCGGTCGAACCTGGTGGATATCAGCCGCGAGGTGATGCACCGCCTGGTGGCCGACACCGGCGAGACCGCCAACCTTGCCATCGCCGACGAGGGCGAGGTGGTGTTCCTCGCCCAGGTCGACACCCAGAACCCGATCCGCGCGTTCTTCCGCGCCGGCACCCGGGTCCACATGCATTCCTCGGGCATCGGCAAGGCGCTGCTCGCCAGCTACGACGCCCGGCGGGTCGAGACGATCGTGGCGCAGCGCGGCCTGCCCGGCTTCACCGCCAAGACGCTGGCCCAGCCCGCGGCGCTCATGGCCGATCTCGCCGAAACCCGCACCCGCGGCTGGTCGCTCGACGACGAGGAACGCTTCGTCGGCATGCGCTGCATCGCCGCGCCGATCTTCAACGCCTATGGCGAGCCGGTCGCCGGGGTCTCGATCTCGGGGCCGACGGTGCGCTTCGACGACGCAGCACTCGCCCGGCTCGGCGCGCGCGTGCGCCAGGCGGCCGACGAGATCACCCGCCTCACCGGCGGCACGGTGCCGACGGCCAGGGCCAGGGCCTGACGGCCCGCGCCCGCGCCGGAACACCCCGCCCCCATGCCAGCTTGCATTGATCGGAACCGATCGTTGGGACGTCCGCTGCGCCCTGCCCCCGAGCCGGGGCCTCGCACCGCACCGCTGACGACGCGAGGCGCGCCTTGGGTCAAGCCCCGGGGGGCGCGCGCGCGCGCAGCGCAGTCGCGACGGCGTGAGCGGACCCAAGGACAACTGCCCTCAGAACCCGTTCTGCGCCATCAGCGCGGCCAGGTCCGCCTCGGGCCGGGCGCCGTAATGGCCGATGATCTCGCCCGCCGCGATGCAGCCCATATGCGCCGCCCGCCGGTCGTCATGGCCGCGGATCAGCCCGGCCATGAAGCCGGCGGCGAACAGGTCGCCGGCGCCGGTGGTGTCGACCACCTCGACGCCCTGCGCCGGCACCGCGGTGCGGGTCTTGCCGCGCACGATCACCGCGCCATCGCCCGACAGCGTGACGGCGGCGATCGCCACCTCGCGCGACAGCACGCCCAGCGCGATCTCCAGGCTGTCGGTCTCGACCAGCGACAGCGCCTCCTCGCGGTTGGCGAACAGCAGGTCCACCTCCTCGGCGATCAGCCGGCGGAAATCGGCGCGGTGGCGGGCGATGCAGAACGGGTCCGAGCAGGTCAGCGCCACCTTGCCGCCGCCCCGGCGCACCGCAGCGATGGCGCGGGCATAGGCCGCCTTCGCCTCGGGCGTGTCGAACAGGTAGCCCTCGAGATACAGCCACTCGGCGCGCTCCAGCATCGCCTCGTCGATGTCGTCCGCATGCAGCGTGGTCGAGATCCCCAGATAGGTGTTCATCGACCGCTCGCCGTCCGGGCTCACCAGGATCAGCGAGCGCGCGGTCTCCTCGTCGGCCGCGCCGGTCACGATCGGCCCGGCATAGTCCACGCCCGCCGCGCGGATGTCGTGGGCGAAGATGCGGCCCAACTGGTCGTCCCTGACCTTGCCGATCAGGCCGGTCCGGCAGCCCATCGCCGCCGCCCCCGCGATGGTGTTGGCGCCCGAGCCGCCCGAGATCTCGCGCGCCGGCGGCATCGCGGCGTAAAGCTCGGCCGCGCGCGGGCGGTCGATCAGCGTCATGATGCCCTTGGCAACGCCGTTGGCGGCAAGGAAGGCGTCGTCCACCGGGGCGATCACGTCGACGATCGCGTTGCCGATGCCGACGATGTCGAGGCGGTCGGTCATGGGGTCTTGTCCTCAAAAGGGCACAGGTCGCGGATCGCGCAGGCCCCGCAGGCGGGCTTGCGCGCGGTGCAGGTATAGCGGCCGTGCAGGATCAGCCAGTGATGCGCATGCAGCGCGAACTCGGCCGGGATGTTGTCCTCGAGCGCGCGTTCCACCGCCAGCACGTCACGCCCCGGCGCGATCCCGGTGCGGTTGGCGACGCGGAACACATGGGTGTCCACCGCCATCGCCGGCTGGCGCCACCACATGTTCAGCACGACATTGGCGGTCTTGCGCCCGACCCCGGGCAGCGAGGCCAATGCCGCGCGGGACGATGGCACCTCGCCGCCGAAGTCGTCGACCAGGATGCGGCTCAGGCGGATGACGTTCTTCGCCTTGTTGCGGAACAGCCCGATGGTGCGGATGTGCCCGACCAGCGCCTCCTCGCCCAGCGCCAGCATCTTTTCGGGCGTGTCGGCGATGGCGAACAGCGCGCGCGTGGCCTTGTTCACGCCCTTGTCGGTCGCCTGCGCGCTCAGCGCCACGGCCACCAGCAGGGTGTAGGCGTTGACATGCTCAAGCTCGCCCTTCGGCTCGGGGCGCGCGGCCCGGAACCGAAGGAAGCAGTCGCGGATGGTGTGATAGTCGAGTTGGGCGGCCATGGCGCGAGTGGGTGGCACAGCCGGGCACAGGACACAAGCGGTTCGGCATCTGTCCCGGGCCCGGGCAGGCGGCCGGGGGTCTCCCCCCGGCGGCCGGTGTCAGATGCAGACCACGTCGAGCGGCGGGAAGCCGTTGAAGCCGACGCTCGCATAGGTCGAGGTATAGGCGCCGCAGCACAGGATGCGGATGCGGTCGCCCGCCGCCAGCGCCAGCGGCAACTGCACCGGACGCTTTTCATAGAGGACGTCGGCCGAATCGCAGGACGGCCCGGCCAGGATGCAGGGTCCGGTCTCGCCGCCATCCGCCGTGGTCTCGAACTGGTAGCGGATCGCCTCGTCCATCGTCTCGGCCAGGCCCGAGAACTTGCCGATGTCCAGATACACCCAGCGCGCGATGTCGCTGGGGCGCTTCTTCGAGACCAGCAGCACTTCGGCTGCGATCACGCCGGCCTCGGCCACCATGCCGCGGCCGGGCTCGGCCATGATGTAGCCCGGAAGCTGCGGAAACCGCGCCCGGATCTCGTCCATCACGCCGCGCGCATAGGCCTCGGGCCCCTGGATCGGGTCGCCATAGAACGCCGGAAACCCGCCGCCGATGTTGAGCACGTCGAGCGCGAAGCCCGCCTCGGCCGCATCGCGCCACACCTCGGCCACCATGTCGAGGGTCGGGCCCCACATCGCGGCCGCCCGGGTCTGGCTGCCGACATGGAACGACAGGCCCGACGGGCGCAGGCCCAGCTCGTCGCCGACCTGCATCAGGCGGATCGCCTCCTCGGGCGCGCAGCCGAACTTGCGGCTCAGCGGCCAGTCGGCTTGCGAGTGCTCGACCAGGATGCGGATGAACACCCGCGCGCCGGGGGCGTGGGCGGCGATCTTGGCCAGCTCCTCGTCGGAATCGGCGGAAAACAGGTCGACGCCCCGCGCATGCGCCCAGGCGATGTCGCCGGGCTTCTTCACGGTGTTGCCAAAGCTGACGTGATGCGCCGGCGCCCCCGCCTCGAGGCAGAGCGCGATCTCCGGCCGGCTCGCCGCATCGAAGCGGCAGCCGAGCGCGGCGAGGCGCGCCAGCACCGCCGGGTGCGGGTTGGCCTTGACCGCGTAATGGATGTGCGCATCGCCCAGCCCCGCCGAGAGCGCGCGGAACTGCGCCTCGACCCGGTCGAGGTCGATCACCAGCGTCGGGCGATCGAACTCGGCCCCGTCGAGGAAGGCCGCGACCTTCTCGCCATAGGGCGCCGCGATGTCGGAATCCGAGAGACGTCGGAGAAACGCCCCACGGGCGCCCCCCTGAGAAAGTGCAAACATGATCGTTCCCCATGCAGACCCGGATTGTCGCCCGGACGGTCCAGACAGAGACGCGACCGTCGCTACTTAAACTCATGCTGCAAGGGGCATGGCCAGAGGCGCGTGCGTTGGCGTCGACGCCGCATATGCGGCCGTTCCGCGCAAATCGCAAGGGGTAATTCCTTGAGCGCCCATGCAAATTTCGACCTTGTCCGGATCTGTTGCGCAATCGCACGATCCGGGTGGCGCGGGGCCGCCCGCAGGGCCATCATCACGCAGACGCCACCCACACCGGAACGACCCAGATGACCGCCACACCCGCCCGCGACCCCTACCGCGTGATGGCCGACGCCCTCGCCTTCATCGAGGAAAACCGGCTCGACCAGCCCACGCTCGAGCAGGTCGCCGCCGCCGTCGGCCTCTCGCCCCAGCACTTCCAGCGCGAATTCTCGCGCTGGGTCGGCGTCAGCCCCAAGCGGTATCTGCAATACCTCACGCTCGACCATGCCCGCCGCCTGCTGGCCGAGCGGTTCAGCGTGCTCGATGTCGCGCTCGAGGCCGGGCTGTCGGGCCCTTCGCGCCTGCACGACCTGTTCCTGCGGTGGGAGGCGATGACCCCCGGCGACTACGCCCGCAAGGGCGCCGGGCAGGAGATCCGCTGGTGCTGGTTCCCCAGCCCGTTCGGCGAGGCGCTCATGATGGCGACCGAACGCGGCATCTGCGGCCTCGCCTTCGCCGCCGAGCAGGGCCGCGCCGCGGTGATGGCCGACATGCGCGCCCGCTGGCCCGAGGCCGCGTTCCGCGAGGACGCCGCCGGCCTCGCCCCCCTGGTGCGCGCCCTCGCCGGCGGCACCGGCGAGGTGCCCCTCGCACTGATCGGCGCGCCGTTCCAGATCAAGGTGTGGGAGGCGCTGCTCGCGATCCCCTCGGGCCACGTCACCACCTATTCCGAGATCGCCCGCGCCATCGGCCACCCGACCGCCGTGCGCGCGGTCGGCACCGCGGTCGGCCGCAACCCGATCTCGTGGCTGATCCCCTGCCACCGCGCGCTCAGACGCGACGGCGCGATGGGCGGCTATCACTGGGGCCTGCCGGTCAAGCGCGCGCTGCTGGCGTGGGAGGCGGCACGCTCCGACGCGCGCGAGGGCGAGGCGGCGTGACGACGGGGCTGGGCCGCCGAGCGTCCTCCGCCGGCGTGGATGGCGGTCCGGGCAGACGCGCGGGAAGGCGAGGGGGCGCGCGATGGGGCCTGCCGGTCAGGCACGCCCTGCCGGCGTGAGAGGCGGCAAGGGCCGATGCGCGCGAGGGCGAGGCCGAGCGGTGAGCCGTTTGCCTGTGCCAATGGCCGCCTCGCTCAGCCCCGCCCCCCGGCACCGCCCTTGCGCGCGCCAAGTGCAGCATCGAGTTCCTCGGCCAGCAGCGCCTTCTCGCGCCGCGCGCGCAGCATGCGCCGGATGACGCTAACCTGTCGCAGGATCAGCAGGACCACCAGCAGCGGCACGCCGTAGACGATCAGATCTTCGGTCGGCGGCATCCAGTCGGGCGCTTGCACCAGCCCGCCGCCCTCCCCGCCCTGACTTTCGGCCGCCTCGGGTGCGGCCGGTGCGGCCGGTGCCTTCTTGAACTCCGCCATGCTCTGCCCTCCCCGCTTCCGCGCGCCCGGCGCGCCCGGCATCCGCGCCGGGGTTGCGCAAGGATGGCCGACACGCATTGTCAGCCTGTCACGCGATTTCTGACTTATCCATGCATTTCAACGCATTAAGCATGATTTCACGTGTGAAAGCCCCGCCCTTTCACGCCCTCGCACCCGCCCGTTCACACCCTCACCCCAGCAGCTTCGCGACATAGCCGGGCAGCGCGAAGGCCGCCTTGTGGACCTCGGGGGTATAATAGCGCGTCTCGATCCCGGCGGCGGAATGGCGGCGCTCCAGCTCCTCGGCCGTCACATGCCGCCCGTCGCCCATCGCGCCCCAGCCGAAGGCCATCGGCCCGCCGGCATAGGTCGGGATGCCCGCGAGATAGCAGGTGGCGTCGCGGAACAGCGCCCGGAAGGCCCGCATCGTGCCCCGCACCTCCTCGGGTTGCAGGAAGGGCACCCCGTTCTGGGTGACGAAGATGCCGCGCTCGCTCAGCAGGCCCCGGACATGGCCGTAGAACGTGTCGGTGAACAGCACCTCGCCCGGCCCGATCGGGTCGGTCGAATCCGAGATCACCACGTCGAACCGCCGGTCGGTCTGGCGCACGAAATCGGCGCCGTCGGCGATCACCAGGTCCAGCCGCGGGTCGTCGAACGCGCCGTCCGAGATCGCCGGCAGGTAGTGCTTCGAGAACTCGACCACGCCCGCGTCGATCTCGACCATGGTGACATGCTCGACCGAGGCGTGCCGCAGCACCTCGCGCGCCATGCCGCCATCGCCACCGCCGATGATCAGCACCCGGCGGGCGGCGCCATGGGCCAGGATCGGCACATGGGCCATCATCTCGTGATAGATGAACTCGTCGCCCTCGGTCACCTGCACCACGCCGTCCAGCGTCAGCACCCGGCCGAAGCGGGCGTTCTCGATGACGCGCAGCCGCTGGTGGGCGGTTGCGCTGTCATAGAGCACGCGGTCCTCGCGCAGCGCCTGGCGGTAGTCGGCATGCAGCGTCTCGACGCTCCAGCCCGGCATGATCCCGTCGCCCATCGCATCCTCCTCTCGCATCGCCCGGTCGGGTCTGAATGGGTCACGCGCCCGCGCCTGTCCAGCCCCGATGCGCCCGCCCGCGCGTGCCCGGTTGCCTTTGCGCCCGTCCCGACGCAGGATCGCGCCCGCTTTGACCGTCCCGCCAAGGAGTGCCCGATGGCCGAGATCCTCACCCTCGCGACCCTGCCCGAAGTCTGGGTCGCGCTCGCCACCCTGATCGTGATGGAGATCGTGCTCGGCATCGACAACCTGATCTTCATTTCGATCCTGACCAACAAGCTGCCGGATGCGCAACGGTCAGGCGCGCGGCGCATCGGCATCGGGCTTGCGCTGATCCTGCGGCTGGGCCTGCTGGGGGCGATCGCCTGGATCGTGCAGCTCACCTATCCGGTGTTCACCGCGCTCGGCGAGGAGTTCTCGTGGAAGGACATCATCCTGCTGTCGGGCGGCCTGTTCCTGGTCTGGAAGGCGACCAAGGAGATCAACCACAAGGTCGATCCCGACCCCGCGGGCGACATGTTCACCAGCAAGGTGGTGGCCGCCACCTTTGCCGGCACGGTCGCGCAGATCCTGATGCTGGACCTCGTGTTCTCGGTCGACAGCATCATCACCGCGGTCGGCATGACACCGCATGTGCCGGTGATGGTGATCGCGGTGATCGTGGCGGTCGCGGTGATGCTGCTGGCGGCCGATCCGCTGGCCCGGTTCATCGACGCCCATCCCACCGTGGTGATGCTGGCGCTGAGCTTCCTGATGATGATCGGCATGACGCTGATCGCCGAGGGCCTGGGCTTCCACGTCCCCAAGGGCTACGTCTATGCCGCGATGGCGTTCTCGGCGACGGTCGAGTCGCTGAACCTGCTGGCCCGGCGGGCACGGCAGAAGAAGCAGGGCGCCGGCGAGGGCTGAGGCGCGGGAACGCGAAAGCGCCGCCCGGGGGCCGGGCGGCGCGTGATCGGGCCGTGCCGTGGCCGGGCGTCAGAGACGCGCGGCCACCACTTCCTCGCCGCGCAGCAGTTCCTTCACCCGGACATCGCCGGCGCGGAAGGCTGCGCGCAGCACGTCGATCGCCCGCCAGGGCTGCGCCTCGCCGCACATGAAGACGTCGAAGGCGCCATAGCCGATCTCGGGCCAGGTGTGGACCGAGATGTGGCTTTCGGCCAGAACCGCCACCCCGCTCACGCCCTGGGGCGAGAACTTGTGGGTGTGGATGTGCAGCAGCGTCGCGCCGCAGACCTCGACACAGTCGCGGAACGCCTGCTCGATGCGGTGCTGGTCGTCCAGCCCCTCGCCATCCACCACCTCGATGATGAGGTGGGTGCCGGCAAAGATCTTGCCGTCACGGCGGATGAAATGGTCGTCGCGGGACTGATCGAACAGATCCCGCTCGGCAACGACGGTCAAGTGACCGCGGCTGCCCGTGGTGTCTTCCGCATGGGTGGTGCCTGTCTCCAGGTCCATCCCCAGTTGGAAGAGGTGCGCCTGGCTCATGGCGTAGCCTCCCCTACCAGTAGATGAAGTCCCAGATGCCCCTTAGCGCCCCCCCGCGGACGGGGTTGGGATCGGTGACCCTGTGGCGGCGTGAGATACGGGTTCCGGCCGCGCGTTTCAACAGGAGATTTCGTCTGCCCCGCCGGGGATGTGCCGCGCACGCCCCGCTCAGCCCCCCAGCGCGATGATGATCGCGATCAGGACGACGCCGATGCCGGTCATCCACATGCCGTAGCGCAGCGGATTCGCCTGCGCGTGGCGCCCGAGCGAATACCCCCCGATGACCCGTGTCGCGAGCGAGAGGCCGTTCGAGGCGCGCAGCGCCAGCATCGGATCGTCGATGAAGAAGAAGGGCAGCACCACCGGAAAGGTCGACAGCGCGACCAGCGCGAAGATCGCGACGCTCGCGCCGATGTCCCTCGATCCGATGCGCCGTGGCCGCGGCAGGCGCGCAAGGCCGCGCCGCAGGGCGTCCAGCGTCTCGGTGGTGACGCCGGCCGCCAGCCGCTCGGGCAATTCGCCCGCGATCAGGCGGTGCGCGGCGGCGGTATCGGCGGCGGCGGCTTGGCGCAGCAACGCCGCCCGCCGGTCCCGGTCGCGACGCGACGCGCACCAGATACATCACCGCATCGGTGATGCCCCAGGCCAGGTTGCAGCCGATGGCCGCCGCGACCATCATGCGGATCTCGGCCGCGCCGTCGCTGGCCACGCTGATCGAGCCGGTGAAGCTCATGGCCATCAGCGCGCCGAAGATGATTTCCGAGACGCGCTCGACCGGGTCGAGGACCGGCGGGCGCTTGGCGCGCACCGTCTGCGCCCGATGTGGCCCTCCCGGGGAGTGCGTCGGGTGTCATGACCGCCCTCCCGCCGACGGCTGGCAGGCCGACGATCCCTGCCCGCGTGAGCCGTGATCCTGGCAGAGCCAGGGGCAGGGCGTCAGCGCGTGTCGCCCTGCCGGATTGCGACGAATTAACCGAACATTAACGATTGCCCGCCAAGATCGAGAACGATCGCGGGCATTCGAGCAGTGACTTTGCGCCACAAGCCCTCTCGAAACGCGGCGGCTGCGACGGGTCGCGTGACAGAGATGCGTTCCTGTCTCTGTCGCGCGACCGGAGGCGGCTGGGCCGCGGGTCGGTTGCCCGGGCGTTCCGATCCGACCTCATGCACACGCGACCTCATGCACAGGTGGCGTGCCGGACCGCCGCCGCTGCGTCAGGGCCTTGCATTGCCGGCGCGATCCAAGACCTCCCGCAAGCCGCTGAGGGTCAGCAGACCTCGGGCCAGGCCCGGTGATGCTGTGGCGTTCAGCGGACGCGGTCCGGGCAACCCGATCCCGGTCGGCCGCGCCCGGTCGGCAGCGCGGCCTTCGCCGCGCACGCCGCAGGGTGTCGTTCAGTGCCGGAAATGGCGCTGCCCGGTGAACAGCATCGCAAGACCGCGCGCATCGGCCGCCGCGATCACCTCGGCATCGCGCATCGAGCCGCCGGGCTGGATCACCGCCGTGGCGCCAGCCTCGGCCGCCGTGATCAGGCCATCCGCAAAGGGGAAGAACGCGTCCGACGCCACGACCGAGCCGCGCACGGTGGGCTCGGCCAGTCCCAGCGCCTCGGCCATGTCGGCCGATTTGCGCGCCGCGATCCGGGTCGAATCGACCCGGCTCATCTGCCCCGCGCCGATGCCGACGGTGGCGCGGCCCTTGGCATAGACGATGGCGTTCGACTTGACGTGCTTGGCAACCGTCCAGGCGAAGCGCAGGTCGGCCAACTCGGCCTCGCTCGGCGCGCGCTTCGTCACCACGCGCAGGGCCGCGGGATCGAGCCGGGCGGAATCGGCGTCCTGCACCAGGAACCCGCCCGAGACCTGCCGCACCGCGAGGCGCGCGGCCTCGGGGTTTGGGAGCGCCTCGGTCAGCAGGAGGCGCAGGTTCGGCTTGGCGGCGAAGACGGCCCGTGCCGCCTCGTCCGCGCCCGGGGCGATCACCACCTCGGTGAAGATCCGGGCGATTGCCTCGGCGGTGGCGCCGTCGAGCGGGCGGTTCAGCGCCACGATGCCGCCGAAGGCCGACACCCGGTCGCAGTCATGGGCGCGCCCGTAGGCGTCGAGCAGCGTCGCGCCGCGGGCGACGCCGCAGGGGTTCGCGTGCTTGATGATCGCGCAGGCCGGGCCGTCCGACGGGGCGAACTCGGCGACCAACTCGTAGGCCGCGTCGGTGTCGTTGATGTTGTTGTAGCTCAGCTCCTTGCCCTGGACCTGCACGGCAGTGGCAACACCGGGGCGGGCCGAATGGTCGACGTAGAAGGCCGCGCGCTGGTGCGGGTTCTCGCCGTAGCGCAGCGTCTGCGACAGATACCCCGCGAAGGTGCGCCGGCGCGGCGTCGTCTCGCCGACGGCTTCGGCCATCCAGCCCGACACCGCGGCGTCGTAGGCGGCGGTGCGGCCATAGGCGATGGCCGCGAGCCGCCTGCGGGTGGCGAGGCTGGTGCCGCCGGTGGCCTCGATCTCGTCGGCGATGGCGTCGTAATCCTGGGTGTCGACCACCACCGTCACGTCGGCGTGGTTCTTGGCGGCCGCGCGGATCATCGCCGGGCCGCCGATGTCGATGTTCTCGATGCACTCGTCATAGGACGCGCCGCGCCCGACCGTGGCCTCGAACGGGTAGAGGTTGACCACCAGCAGGTCGATCGGCGCGATGCCGTGCGCTTCCATCGCCTCGACATGCTCGGGGTTGGCGCGCTGCGCCAGCAGCCCGCCATGCACCATCGGGTGCAGCGTCTTGACCCGGCCGTCCATCATTTCGGGGAAGGCGGTGAGATCGGCGACATCGCGCACGCCGAACCCCGCCTCGCGCAGGCGCCGCGCGGTCCCGCCGGTCGAGATCAGCTCGACCCCCGCATCGGTCAGGCGGCGGGCCAGCGCCTCGAGCCCGGTCTTGTCCGAGACCGAGATCAGCGCGCGGCGGATCGGGGTGATGGCGTCGGTCATGGCGGTCTCCGCTGGCTGGTGGGCGTGTCGCCCGAGCCTCTACGCCATCGCGGCGCGGGTTTCCACCGACAGGGATGTCGCGGCGCCCTCAGCCCGCGCGTTCGATCACCGTTGCGAAGAAGCCGTCGAGCCCGCCGAGCGCCGCGAGCATCGAGGGGCGGGTGCGCAGGTCGCCCTCGGCCGTGCGGAAGCCGGCGGGCAGGGCGCTGGCGTCGATCGGCACGCGCCGGGCGGCGGGCGTCCGCTCGAGAAAGGCTGCGGCCTGCGCCTCGCCCTCGGCCCGGATCAGCGAGCAGGTCGCAAACACCATCCGCCCGCCCGGCTTCAGCCAGCCGAAGGCGCGGTCCAGAAGCCGCGCCTGCAACGCCACCAGGGGGGCGATCTCGCCCGCCCCCTTGCGCCAGGGCAGGTCGGGGTGGCGCCGGAGCGTGCCGGTGGCCGAGCAGGGCGCGTCGAGCAGGATCGCGTCGAACGGCGCCTCGGGCTGCCAGTCGAGCGCATCGGCCGCGACCAGCCGGGCGGTGAGCCCGGTGCGGGCAAGGTTGTCGCCCAGCCGCGCGAGCCGCCCGGTCGAGATGTCGAGCGCGGTGACCGTGGCACCGGCGGCGGCGAGCTGCATCGTCTTGCCCCCCGGTGCGGCGCAGAGGTCGAGCACATGCAGCCCCGCGACCGGGCCCAGCAGGCGCGCTGGCAGGCTCGCGGCCAGATCCTGCACCCACCAGCGCCCCTCGGCATGGCCCGGCAGCGCGCTGATCTGCGGCCGCGCGGCAAGGCGCAGCACACCGGCCGCGATTTCCGCGCCGCCGAGC